>NZ_FMFG01000009.1:0-76518 GCF_900066275.1 uncultured Faecalibacterium sp.
GTGCCTTCACCCACCCGTGGCCGATGCCGCCGGGATTGGTGGTGGCCCGCATGTACACCCGCGTGCCCGGGCCGGTGGGACGGTTGCGGCTCATCATGTAGCTGTACTCTTCCCATTCAAAGTGGGTCAGCTCGTCAAAGCCGATAAAATCGAAGGCCTTGCCCTGATAATTGGTACGGTCCTTGGTGTACTGCATGGAGCCAAAGTAAATTTTTGCCCCGCTGGGGAAGTTCCACACATGGGCCGTGGCGTTGTACTGTGCCTGCGGGAACGCCCTGTGGTAGTACACCTGGCTCTTGTCCACCAGATCGGAAAGCTGCGGGTAGGTCTTGCGCAGGATCAGCGCCCGGTAGTGCGGAATGTGCACCTGCCGCAGCGCTTCGATCACCAGCGCGTCGCTCTTGCCGCCGCCTGCTGCACCGCCGTACAGCGCTTCCGGTTCCGGGCGGCTCATAAATTCGGCCTGCCGCGGCTGGGGCCGCCAGACCACCGGCACTCTTGCTTGTACAATGCTCATGGTTCTTCCTCCACCGTCGGCAGCAGCACCACGCCGCACTCCGCTCCTTCTGCCTGTGCCCCCTGATCGTTCAGGGTCTTGGCTACACCGGCCAGATCCTTGAGCACCGCCGTGGCCTCCTTGAGGTCTTTCATGGTGCCTGCTCCCGATGCGCCTTCCTTTTTTGCCGCCTTCTGCCGGGCATTCAGTTCCCGCACCTGCTGTGCCAGCAGGGTGCTCAGGGTGTCCGTGGCTCGGCTCAGGCTGGCCAGCCCTCTGGCCTGTTTTGTCTGCCCCATGGTGTTGGGTATCAGCTCCTTTCCGCCCTGGTGTGCTGGGCTATGGCAAAAGGATACCACTGGTGCTGCTTTCACAACAGTGTGCACTTTTACAGGGCCATAGTGTATATTTTAAATCAAAGAATCCGATTCGTATACTTTCGTCCCTTGTAATTCATCGCTGTTTCGTATCTTTTCAAAAGCAGTGTTTTTTCTCCATCAAAATTTGTGGCAGACCCGCAGAAAACCTTCAAAGTCATACTCATTTGCGATTTTTGGACAGAAAATGAAAAAAGTGTGTTTATTCTGTGGACAAATGCTTTTGTAAAATGTTACAATAGGTTCTGTTCTTTCCCGTCCCACGCACGGACGGGATGTTTTATCTGAATCAGGAGGTTCCTCATGTTAGAAAACATCTTTCATCTGAAGGAGAACCACACCGATGTCAAGACCGAGATCATGGCAGGTATCACCACCTTCATGACCATGGCTTACATCCTTGCGGTCAATCCCAACATCCTTTCTGCTTCCGGCATGGATTCGGAAGCCGTTCTGATCGCCACCGCGCTGGCGTCCTTTGTTGGCACTGCGCTTATGGCTCTGCTTGCCAACTATCCGTTTGCACTGGCACCCGGCATGGGCCTGAACGCCTACTTCTCCTACACGGTCGTTCTCACCATGGGCTACAGCTGGCAGTTGGCCCTGATGGCCGTCTTTGTAGAGGGCATCATCTTCATCGTGCTGTCCCTCACCAATGTCCGTGAGGGCATCTTCAATGCCATCCCCATGACCCTGAAGAGCGCCGTCAGCGTGGGCATCGGCCTGTTCGTTGCTTTCGTTGGCCTGCAGAACGCAAAGCTGATCGTCAACAGCGATTCCACCCTCGTCACCTACCAGCACTTCAAGGGCGAGACCTTCTCCAGCGTGGGCATGGGCGCGATCCTTGCCCTGTTGGGTATCGTGATCACCGCCATCCTGCTGGTAAAGAAGGTCAAGGGCGGCATCCTGTACGGCATTCTTATCACCTGGGTGCTGGGCATCCTCTGCGAGATCGCCGGCATCTATGTTCCCAACCCCGACGCAGGCATGTACTCCGTCATTCCCACCGCCTTCGTCAGCTTCGACTTCTCCGCGCTGGGCAAGACCTTCGGTCAGGTGTTCAAGACCGATTTCTCCGGCGTTGGCATCCTGAACTTCTTCGCCGTCATGTTCTCCTTCCTGTTCGTTGACCTGTTCGATACTCTGGGCACCCTGATCGGTGTTGCCTCCAAGGCCGACATGCTGGACGAGGACGGCAAGCTGCCCCACATCAAGGGCGCACTGATGGCCGACTCCATCGCCACCTGCGCAGGCGCTGTGCTGGGCACTTCCACCACCACCACCTTCGTCGAGAGTGCTTCCGGCGTTACCGAGGGCGGCCGCACCGGTCTGACCGCTATGACCACCGGCATCCTGTTCCTGCTGGCAACCATCTTCAGCCCTCTGTTCCTCACCATCCCGTCCTTTGCAACGGCTCCGGCCCTGATCATCGTGGGCTTCTACATGATGGGTTCCGCCGTCAAGATCGACTTCAATGATCCCAGCGAGGGCATCCCCGCCTTCCTGACCATTCTGGCCATGCCCACCGCTTACAGCATTTCCGAGGGCATCGCCATCGGCGTGATCTCCTGGACCCTGATCAATCTGGTCACCGGCAAGGCCAAGGAAAAGAAGATCAGCCCCCTGATGTATGTGCTGACCGTGCTGTTCATCCTCAAGTACGTGTTCCTCTAAGCCGCTGATCTTACCGCAAGCAAAAAAGCTCCCGTCCATCATCAGGACGGGAGCTTTTCTGCTTCCTGTGATCCGGAACAGCCTGTGCATTCGCTCCGGGCTGTCCGGCGTGGAACTATTCTTTTTTAGCAATCGGGGTTATTTGCGCCGCGGGTGGATATGCACTTCCGGGATAGCTACGTTATCGTAGTGGATCGGCTTATCTGCCGCCGGAGTGCCGTCCGCATCCGTATGATGTGCCACCTTGCCGGTATGGATTTCCGGCAAGGCCACGGTTTCTTCCTCATGGGGATGCTCCCGCTTTTTTCCGAGCCACGTTTTCAGATGGTGATAAAGCGACATTGCACGTCTCCTTTCCCGGTGCGGAAGCCCGCCCGAACTGTAAAGATCAGCTTCAGATAAAATTGATGAACACCGTAATGACCAGACTGTTCAGAAAGTCCGCAAACAGACTGCCCACCAGCGGGATCAGCAGATACGCCTTGACCGAGGGCGAATATTTATCGCAGATGGCCTGCATGTTGGCCATAGCGTTGGGCGTTGCGCCCATGCCAAAGCCGCAGGTGCCGGATACGATCACCGCCGCGTCGTAATCGCGGCCCATGATGTTGAACACCACCAGCACCACATACAGGATCATGAACAGGGTCTGCCCGGCCAGCAGCACGATCAGCGGCAGGGCCAGCTCTGCCAGCTGCCACAGCTTCAGGGTGATCATGGCCATACCCAGGAACAACGAAAGGCAGATGCCGCCAATGTCATTGATCTCGCCCATATACACGGTGTAGCCGCCGCCATACTCACCCACATTGCGGATGATGGCCGCCGCGATCATGGCACCGATGTAGATGGGGAAGGTCATGCCCGTCAGGCTCAGAAGTCTGGACAGCACCGTGCCGATGCCCATGGCGACGATCAGCTGGAAGCTTGCCGCCGGGTACATGGTGGTGTGGCGCTCGTGCTTCATTTCTTCTTCCACCAGTAGGCTGTCATCCTCCGGTACCACCGTGGCCAGCAGGTTGTGCCGCTCTATGAGCATCTTACCGATGGGGCCGCCCATCATGCTGCCCGCGATCAGGCCATAGGTGGCCGCTGCCGTACACAGGGTGGTGGCCCCCTGAATGCCAAAGTCCTCCAGCACCGGGCCAAAGGCACCGGCGGTGCCGTGACCGCCCACCATGGGGATGGAGCCGGTGCAAAGGCCCACCAGCGCATCCACGCCCAGCAGCTTTGCCAGCCCCACGGCTACAAAGTTCTGGCTGACGATCAGCACGATGACCACGCCCAGAAACACGATCATCGCTCTTCCGCCGCTTTTCAGCACCTTGAGGTTTGCCTGGAAACCCACCGAGGTGAAAAACATCACCATGCAGACTTCCTTTAGAATATCATCAAATGCAAACTCGGCAACGCCGGTCACATAGCACACACAGGTAAAAATGGCGAACAGCACACCGCCAATGACCGGAGCCGGAATGCAGAAACGTTCCAGCACCTGCACCCTTGCCCGCAAAAATTTGCCCAGCATCAGCACCAGCACAGCAACGGCCAGTGTCTGATACATATCCAATTCGATCTTCATTGCTCTACTTTCCCTCAGTTCCCAGCCGCTTCATCGACCGTAATTCCTGCCGCCTTATAATATGCGGCCGCGCCCGCATGGAACGGGATGCCAACGCCCTCTACTGCGTTTTCCTCCGGGTCCAGCGGGATGCCCAGCTGCTCTTCCAGCCCTTCCCGGCTGGAGAACAGAAGCTGTGTCAGCTGCTGCACCTGCTTTGCAGGCAGCGCGTTGCTGGCCAGCAGAACGGCTTTCACGCCCACCGTCTGCACCTTTTCCGTCTGTCCGGGATAGGTGCCTGCCGGCAGCGTAACGCCGCTGTAGGCGCTGTAAGCGCTCTGCAGACGCTGTGCTGCCGCACCGTCCACGTTCAACAGCCGGATGCCGCACTCGCCTGCCAGAGCGGTCAGCACCGGGCTGGGCGCGCCCACCGTCATAAAGATGGCATCCACCCTGCCCGCCTTCAGCTGGGCAGCGGCATCCTCATAGTTCAGGTTTACCATGCTCACCATCTTGTCGTTCAGGCCATAGGCAGATAAGATCTGCCGCGCGTTCTGCTCCGAACCGGATTCCTCCGCGCCAATGCTCACCGTCCTGCCATGCAGGTCCTCAATGGACTGGATGTCGGAATCCGCCCGCACCACCACCTGACAGGTCTCGGTGTACAGCGCCGCCACGGCACCAAAGCCCCGGCTTTCCTCCTCGTCGACAAAGATGCCGGTCTGGTCATAGGCATCCTGCACAAGGTCTGCCTGTGCAATGGCCAGCTGCAGGTATTCGCCGGCCAGCAGACGCAGGTTCGCTGCGGAACCGGCGGTAGCCTTCAGCTCCACCTGCCCGTTGTCCGTCTCATTTTCCAATGCTGCGAACCGCTCACCGAACTCTCGGTAGATGCCGCCCTCGCCAGCCACGCCGAAGCGCAGCCGTTTAACGGTCTCCACCGACGAGCATCCGCTCAGCAGTGCTGCTGCCAGCAAAGCTCCGGCCAGCACCGCCGCGAGCCATTTCTTTTTCAAGATCACCACTCCTCTTCCTGCCGCCGCAGTGCGGCAGAGCTTTTATTCTAAATTATACGCATATTGCGGATGAAATGCAATCACCTATATTCTTACCCGCCGAACAGCCCGAAGAAGCTGGTATGGGTCACTCCCAGCACAAGGAACAGTGCGATCAGTGCAAACAGTACCCCGATGATAATATCCATCTGGTGCACGGTCAGCGGAAAATGGTCGTACATTTTTTCTTTCGCATTCACAAAGTTTTTGTCGCCGTTGTTCAGCAGGCTCTTTTTGCCCTCCTCAAAATCCGCCTTCTGCGCGGCCAACTCTGCCTGCTCCTGTGCAAGCTGTTCTTCCCGGGCCGCAAGGGCAGCTTCCCGCCGGGCAAGCTCCTCTGTGAACTGCTCCCTTGTTCGGTTTTCCTGTGCCATAAGCACACCTCCTGATGTTGTTTTTCTTTATGATACCACACAAATGCAAATAAAAAAAGCGGGCCGCCTGCCCAAAAGCAGACGACCCACAGAAAAAGCTCTTACTTCTTTGCCAGATACTTGCGGATATCGATAGCCACAGCCACGATAATGACAAGGCCCTGAACGATGTAGGTGTAGGAGGAGTTCACGTTCATGAACTGCAGAGCCACCTTCATCAGCTCAAAGACCAGAACGCCGACCAGAACGCCGGGAACAGTACCAACGCCGCCGGTGGTGGAAACACCGCCGATGGTGCAGGCTGCGATGGCATCCAGCTCATAGCCCTGTGCGGTGTTGACGGATGCGCCGCCGGACTTTGCAGCCAGCAGGCAGCCTGCCAGACCGAACATGCAGGAAGCCAGGATGTAGATGCGGATCTTGGTGGCGTTGACGTTGACACCGGCCACCTCAGCAGCAGCCTCGTTGCCGCCGATGGCGTACATGTACTTGCCGTGACGGGTCTTGTTGTACAGGAACCAGAAGCACCCGGCCACGATCAGAGCGATCCAGATCAGCACAGGCACACCGATGATGGTGTTGGAGGCCAGAGAGGTGAAGTTTTTGTTCAAAGAGCCGATGGGGGTACCGCCGGTGTACACCAGGCAGATACCGTAGACCACCTGCTGCATACCCAAGGTAGCAATGAAGGGCTGCACCTTCAGGTAGCTGACCACCAGACCGTTGCACAGACCCACGATGGCGCAGATGGCAATGACCAGAATGAACACCACGGGGGTGGACAGGGTGTGCATGTTGGGGTAGAACTTACCGGATGCGCCCTCGGTCTGCGCAAAAATGCAGGCAAGGCAGGCGGCAAAACCAGCCAGACGACCGGCCGACAGGTCGTTACCGGTGGTGATCAGGCAGCCGGAAATGCCCAGCGCGATGATGTAGCGGATGGACACGTTCTTGAACAGGTTGATCATGTTGGTGCCGGAGAAGAAGTTGGGGTGCATGATGCCAACGATCAGAGTGATGGCCAGCATCATCATAATAATGGCGTTGTTGCTGAGCCACTTGCCCACAGCCTTGCCATTCAATTTTTTGGTAGCTTCCACGATAGACAGCCTCCTTAATTACTGATTTGCCGCAGCTGCGTCAGGTGCGGTCTCGAACTGGGTAGCCAGCGCCATGATGTTCTCCTGCGTAGCGTCCTTGCCGTCGATAAAGCCGGTGATGCGGCCATCGCACATGACCATGACACGGTTGGACATACCGATGATCTCGCTCATTTCGGAGGAGATCATGATAATGCTCTTGCCCTGCTTGGCCAGATCGGCGATGATGCAGTAAATTTCATACTTTGCACCAACGTCGATGCCGCGGGTAGGCTCGTCCAGAATGAGCACATCGGGGTTGTTGGCCAGCCACCGGGCGATCAGCACCTTCTGCTGGTTGCCGCCGGAAAGGCTCTTGATCTGGGTCTTGGGGCTGGGCACCTTGATGGCCATCTTTTCCTTGTTGGTAGCCACCAGATCCAGGATCTTCTTGTTGTCCAGCATGATGGGGCCCTTGCGCAGGGCATCCAGCGATGCAATGGAGATGTTATCCGCAACACTCAGCACACCCATGATGCCGGTGGCACGGCGGTCCTCGGTCAGCAGAGCCACGCTCTTCTGGATGGCGTCGCGGGGCTGCTTGATGTTCACCTCTTCGCCCTTGATCCACACCTTACCGGAGGTATGGGCACGCAGGCCGAAGATGCCTTCCATCAGCTCGGTGCGCTGTGCGCCCACCAGACCGGCCACGCCCAGGATCTCGCCTTTTTTGACCTCGAAGCTGCAGTGGCGGAAGGAGCGCGGATGGATGGATGTAAAGTCCTCCACCTTCATCATCACCTCGTCCGAGGGATGGTTCTCCAGCGGGGGATACAGGTTCGACAGCTCACGGCCGACCATCTTTGCAATGATCTCTTCCTTGGTCATGTTGGCAACG
This sequence comes from uncultured Faecalibacterium sp., assembly GCF_900066275.1. Taxonomy (NCBI): domain Bacteria; kingdom Bacillati; phylum Bacillota; class Clostridia; order Eubacteriales; family Oscillospiraceae; genus Faecalibacterium; species uncultured Faecalibacterium sp. Next base: position 7,515 of record NZ_FMFG01000009.1, read on the forward strand.
TCCCACTTACCGATGTACTGGCCATCGCGCATGATGGTGACTTCGTCCGCGATCACCTTGATCTCGTCCATCTTGTGGCTGATATAGACCAGTGCCACGCCCAGAGCCTTCAGCTCGCGCATGATGCGGAACAGCGACTCAACTTCGTTTGCGGTCAGTGAGGAAGTGGGCTCGTCCAGGATCAGCACCTTGCAGTTTGCGGAAACAGCCTTTGCAATTTCCACCATCTGCATCTGTGCGATGCTCAGAGAGCCAAGCTTTGCACGGGGATTGATCTCCAGCTTCAGCTTTTTCAGCAGCTCCTCCGTATCCTTGTACATTTTGGCGTGATCCACCACCGTAACAGGACCGTACTTTTTGGTGGGGTAGCGGCCCAGCCAGATGTTCTCGGCCACAGTACGTGCCGGGATCGGCTGCAGTTCCTGATGCACCATGGCAATGCCGCGGTTCAGTGCATCCAGAGGGGTGGTGATGGTAACTTTTTCGCCCTCGTATTCAATTTCGCCCTCGTCCATCTTGTAAATGCCAAACATGCATTTCATCAGTGTGGACTTACCGGCGCCGTTTTCACCCATCAGCGCCATGACCTTACCGGGGCGAAGCTCCAACTGGGCGTGATCCAGCGCTTTGACGCCGGGGAAGGTCTTGACCACGCCTTTCATTACCAGACGGTATTCTGACATTCCGCAGAGCCTCCTTGTCGTTTATTATAAGGCCGCAGAAAAACCTTTTTTTCAAAACAAGGCGCGTGCGCGGAGAATATTTCTCGCACGCACGCGCTTTATAGCTTTGTTCAAGCCGTCAAGGTCCACTGCGCACCTTGCATTGTTTCAGGAAAACTTTGGTCTTACTTCACGTACTCGGAAGCGTTGTCCTTGGTCACCTTCACATAGTCGACCCAGTAGTACTGCTCGACCTTGGAGCCTTCAACGTACAGCTTGGTAGCCTCAGCAGCTGCGGTAGCCTGACCCACGTCGTCGTTCAGCACGGTACCGGTCATGTTGCCATCCAGAACGTCCTGAACAGCCTCAGCCAGTGCATCGACACCGACCAGATAGATGTCCTTGCCGACGGTGCGGTTAGCCTGCTGGATGGACTGCAGAGCGCCCAGTGCCATTGCGTCGTTGTTGCAGAAGACAACTTCGATCTTGTCGCCGTACTGAGACAGAGCGTTTGCAACGTCCTGCTGAGCGGTGGTCTGATCCCAGTTGTCCAGGTACTCGTACAGGCACTCAACTTCCTTGCCTGCATCGGTCAGGGCCTTGATGGAGTACTCGGTGCGGTACTGAGCATCGATGTTCTCGGGGTCGCCCTTGCACATAATGTAGGTGATCTTGCCGTCGCCGTTGATATCGCCCTGAGTCTCGGTCTCCAGGATCAGCTCGCCCTGATAAGTACCGGACTGACGTGCGTCAGCACCAACGTAGCAGCACTTGTCTGCGTAGGAGTCCAGAACGCTCTTGTCGGGCTCACGGTTGATGAAGACGATAGGAGTCTCAGAGGGCTTGACGGTATCAACGATGGTCTGTGCGGAAGTGGTCTGCACGGGGTTGATGACCAGCACGTCCACGCCCTGCTGCAGGAAGGTGTTGATCTGCTCGGTCTGGGTGTTCTGGTCGTTCTTGCCGTCCATGATGGTGACGGAGTAGCCCATGTCCTTCAGGTACTCTTCCAGATCGGAGCGGTACAGGGTCATGAAGTTATCAGCAAACTGATAGATGCACACGCCGATGTTTGCGGAACCGTTGGTTGCAGCAGCGCTGGAAGCAGCAGCAGAAGATGCAGCAACAGAAGAAGCAGCAGTAGAGGTGCTGGAAGAGCCGCCGCAGGCGGTCATAGCAGCAGTTGCACCAACAACAGCAGATGCCTTCAGGAAGTCACGACGCGAAATCATTTTCATAATAATGTTCTCCTTCAATTCGTATCTCAGCATTTTCACAGGAGCAATCTTGCATGCACCTGTAATTCCTGTTCGTATTATACCCTTGCAGCACCCCACTGTTCAAGAGAACAAGTTCACAAGATTGAAGGAGTTCTTTTGTGCTATTTCAACAAATGCTTTTTGGGCTCGCCAATTTCTTTTCTCGAAACATCACAATTTTTCATACATTTGCAACCTCCCTACAAAAGCAAAAAAATTATGTCATTTTTCTCTCAAAAAGATTACAAAATGTTGCATCGTCCGGTTTTTGCAGCTTTTTTATTTCTTGTATATCTTGAAAAATATTTTCAGGAATAGTTCATCCCTGTTCTTCCGCATTTTTTCGCTTCATTTCTGAAATTTTCTGAAAATCGCCTGTCATTCCCGGTTCCTGCCGCCCGCCTTTTGCAAAGAAAATGCCCAGAAGCTTTCCTGAGCCTCCGGGCATTCCGATCCGAGTATCTTTTACAGATGCAGCAGCATCTTTGCAATGTTGAAGTAGATCAGCAGCGTGGTGGTATCCACAATGGTGGTGATCAGGGGTGAAGCCATCACGGCCGGATCCACATGCAGCTTTTCTGCCGCCACGGGCAGAATGCCGCCGATGATCTGCGAGAGCAGGATGGTGCAGATCAAAGTCAGGCACACCACCAGCGCCACCGGAGCCGCGATGCGGTCAAACACCAGCAGCTTTACAAAGTTGCATACGGCCAGCGTGCCGCCGCACATCAGGGCTACGCGGCTCTCGCGCCACAGGATGCGGGGCAGATCGTGGGGCTGGATGTCGCCCACCGCCATGCCGCGGATGATGGTGGAAGTGCTCTGGCTGCCCGCGTTGCCGCCTGCGTCGGTCAGCATGGGGATGTAGGCGGTCAGCACGGTCACAGCGGCCAGTGCATCCTCGTATCCGCGGATGACCATGCTGGAGAAGGTGGCGCTGATCATTAAAAACAGCAGCCACGGCGCACGGCTCTTATACAGATCCCACATGCTCTGCTTGAAGTAGGGCTTGTCGGAGGGGCCGATTGCGTTCATCTTTGCAATATCCTCACTGGCCTCATCCTGCAGGATGCTGATAGCATCGTCAATGGTCACGATGCCCACCAGCCGGTTCTCGGCGTCCACCACCGGGATGGCCAGAAAGCCGTATTTCTCGAACAGCTTGGAGACGTCCTCCTGATCCGTGGTGGTGCTCACGCTGACCACATTGGAATCCATCAGGTCCTTGATAGGCTCTTCTGTGTTCTTTGCCAGCACCAGCGCCCGCAGGGACACCACGCCGATCAGCCTGCGGCTGTCATCGGTCACATAGCAGTTGTTGATGGTCTCCTTGTCAAAGCCATTCCTGCGGATGGCCTCCATAGCCTGTGCCACGGTCATGTCCGGCCGCAGCTCCATCAGCTCGGTGGTCATCACGCCGCCGGCCGAGTCCTCCGGGTACTTGAGCAGCTCGTTGATCATGCGGCGGGTGGTGGGGTCGGCCTGACCCAGAATGCGCTTGACCACGTTGGCAGGCATTTCCTCCACAAGGTCGGTGGCATCGTCCACGAACAGTTCGTCCACAACAGCCTTCAGCTCGGTATCGGTCAGGCCGTCGATCAGCTTCTGCTGGGTCTCAGGGGCCAGTTCGGTGAACACATCTGCGGCCAGATCCTTCGGGCACAGACGGAACAGCACCGGGAGCTTTTCTGCAGGCAGATTCTCAAATACCGCCGCAAGGTCGGGCGCGGGCAGAGTTTCCATCACATCCCGCAGGCTCTGGTATTTCTTGGCATCGTCCAGATTTGCCAGCATGGTCTTGAGGGTATCGATCGAGATTTCAGACATAAAAAAGCTGCCTCCTTTTCAGTGGCAGCTCTCGTTTCTTCTTTTCAGGGAACGCAAACACGCGCCGTGTGCATTCACACACAGCAGGGTCTGCGCAAAGCAGAAACGGCGGCTGCCATCATATAAAGTAATCGGGGAGAAAGACTGCTGCTACTGCCAGCAGGTTCCATGACAACCACCTCGTTTTCCTGTTGTAAAAAGACACTTTTTGCCTTTTCCGCCCATTACTTTACCACTGCTTTTTTGCCGCGTCAACCCTGCTTTTTAAATTTTTCCGTTTCTTTACAAAAAGTAAAAGTGCCCGATGACATTTTTCGTATCATCAGGCACTTTTATCCTGTCAGAGCATGTCCCGGGCGGGATGGAAGGCTCTTTGCTTACAGGGTCTCTACCGTATCAAACAGGTCTTTTGCGGCTTCCACAGCATCCTTGCTGCCAAACACCACCCGCACGCCGTTTGCCATGGCGGCACCCAGCTCTGCGGCCTGCTCCTTCAGCAGTGCGGCATCCACCGCACACAGGGCCTTGCGGTCTGCCGCCATCATTTCATCAGTGATGCCGCAGAAATACCGGCGGTCCGTCTCGCGGGCCTCAGCACGCGGCTTGCGGGGGGTGTCCAGCTTGGCCACAGTACCCACAATAAAATCGTTCAGGTCTTTTTCGGTGTACTCCCGTGCTGCCAGTTCTGCCGGACCTTTTGCAAAGGTGTCGTAGCTTTCCTTTACATGGGGGTCGCGGTAGGTGTACAGGTATTCCACGCCGTCCGAGGAGAGCATTCCGGTGCCGTAAGCGCCGCCCACCTCACGGATGTTGTGCCACAGGTATTCGTAGCTCATCACGCGGGCCAGCGCCTTGCGGTCGCTGCGGCGCTCCATGGGCCATACCTGTACATCGTAGTTCACACCGCCGTCAATGATAAACGCTTCGTTCACCGGCGGTGTCAGCGGCTCCACATAGGGCTTTGCCGCAGCGCGGCCCTCGGCAGCAAAGCGGCTGTCCGGCAGCAGAGTGCGCAGCTTTGCAAGGGCATCCTCGCTGCCGTACAGGCTGACCGTCAGCTCCGCGTGCTGCAGCACCTCTGTGCGCAGGGCATCCAGCTTTTCACCCAGTGCTGCCCAATTGCCGCGCTCCTGCACGCCGCACAAGAACTTGTAATAGCTCACACCGCTGCAGCGTTCACTCACCGCGCCGTCCACCGTGTAGTGGGCACTGGCGCGGGTGGCTGCGTATACATTGCCCTGCTGGATGAACTGCTGTTCCATGTTCAACTTCTGCTGGCTCAGCACCCGTGCAAAAGCAGCTTCTGCCGCCGGGCCGGTAAGGATGGTATCATACAGCCATTCGCCGCCCAGCTCCACAGCCTTTTCCAGACTGCGTTCCAGCAGGCTCAGGCACAGGCTCAGCTTGGCATGGCAGGGTGCACCCTCCTGCCGCCCAGTCCAGATGTCCAGCTGGGTGCGGCTGTCGCCCAGCCATGTGCTGCGCAGAGTGTTCAGTTGCTGAGCGGTGTGTTCGGTGCTGTCCAGCTCGTCCAGCACATCGGTCAGCAGGTCCAGATACGGCATGTCCTCAGGCTTCACATTACCAAGGTCATAGTAGAAGTTCAGGTACAGGCTGCCTGCCGAAGGGTGATGCAGCAGCTGTACCCCGGCCAGAAGTTCCCGCTCGCCTGGGGCCGTCCTTGCTCCGTCGCCAAGGTCGGCAACGGTCAGCGGGTGCTCCAGCACAAGCTTGCCATCGGTGCGGATGGGTTCGCTCTCCTCTTTTTTAGGCAGGGTGGGCACCTGCACCACCTGCACCGGAGCCGGTGCAAACAGCTCACGCAGCAGCTCATCGAACCAGCCATCGGCCATCTTTTCCCGCAGGGAAGCAAACAGCCTGTCCGTGTGCAGCAGCAGGGCGGGGTCGCCGGTGTGCAGCCAGCCAGTAGAAGCATTGATGGCATCCAGCACGCCGTCTGGCAGGGTGCCCGGGCGCTCCAGCGATGCAAACTCTGCTGCGTTCAGCGAAGCCAACAGCAGTTCCTGCGGGATGCCCTCGGCCAGAATGCCGTCCACCGCCTTGCGCACAGCGGCAGCAAACTTGCGGGCGCTCTCCTCGGTGGCACCGCGCAGCACCAGTTCCAGCACCGGCTGCAGGGTGCTGTCGTCAAAGCCAATGTCAATATCTGCGCCCAGCTTTTCGGCCAGCAGCGCCGCCTTCAGCGGGGAGTTATTGGTGCCAAGCAGGGCATCCAGCAGGATCTCCACGCCCAGCTGCCGCTCCCGGTCTGCAAAGGCACCGGTGTACCATGCCAGAGCACACTGCACCTCGTCCGGCTCCGGGTTTTCGGTATAGTAGGGCAGTTCCACGCAGGCACCCGCCTGCTCGTGCTGCATGGTCAGCTGCGGACGGCTGGTGCCCTTGGGCATTTTTGAAAGATAATCCCTGTCCAGCAGTTCCAGCTTTTCAGCCATATCCATTTTGCCATAGAGGGTAATGCAGCAGTTGTCGGCGCTGTAGTGGCGGTGATATACCCGCTTATACTTTTCATAGGTCAGCGCCGGGATGCTGGCCGGGTCGCCGCCGGAAACAAAGCCGTAGGCCGTATCCGGGAACATGGCCCGTTCCAGTGCATTTTCCAGCTGAGCATCCGGTGCAGCCAGAGCGCCCTGCATCTCGTTGTACACCACTCCGCTCACGGTACCGTCGGCACTGCGGTGCCAGCCCTCCTGCTCAAACACGCTCTTGTCCACCATGGCCAGCGGGCAGAACACCGCGTTCAGGTAGACATCCATCAGGTTTTTGAAGTCGGTCTCATTGGGCGTAGCGAACGGGTAGACCGTCTTATCCGGGAAGGTCATCGCATTCAGGAAAGATGCCATACTGCTTTTGAGCAGCTGCAAGAACGGCGAGGTCACCGGGTATTTTTCGCTGCCTGCCAGCACCGAGTGCTCCAGAATGTGGAACACGCCGGTGTCATCGGACGGGAAGGTGCCAAAGCCGATGCCAAACGCCTTGTTGGAATCCTCATTTTCCACCAGCAGCACCGTGGCACCGCTCACATCGTGGGTAAGCACGGTCAGGGTTCCGTGCTGTTCAGGGCAGTCCTCGGTACGCACGAGGGTATAACCGGGAAATCGTTCCATTTCGTTTTCTCCTTTGTGGTTTTGAAATCGTTTGACACTATTGTATCATTCGAGGGCAAAAAACACAATTACCGGTTTGTTAATAATAACCAGAAGGACAATTTAAAATGGCCTCCGTTACACTCTGGCCATATTCAGCGGAAATTTTATTTTTATTTCGCATTTGTCGCGGCCTGCGGGCCGCTCCAAACGCACTTTCACGAATAGAGTCGCTGCCGAAAACTGCATCTTTACTGCGTAATGGCAACAATATGTCGTTTGCCATTGTGCCCTTCCCGTGAAAAAGGAAACAAGCCGGCCCCGCAGGGCTGGCTTGTTTGCAAAATTATAAAATAATATTTCCTCTGATATTGCCAACGCGAAAGCGTCGGCAATTTTAAATCGTATTTTTTACACCTGTTTTGCGCCCTCAGTCCGGCAGGACACCCGGAACAGCACAAAGCCCACTGCAAACAGCAGCGCCAGCATCCCAATGCCAACATTGGCGCTGCCGGTCAGCTGGCTGCCCACGCTCACGATCATGGTGCCAAGGAAGGACGCGCCCTTGCCGCAGATGTCGAACAGGCCAAAGTATTCGCCGGATTTTTCAGCCGGGATGATCTTGGCAAAGTGGCTGCGGCTCAGTGCCTGCACGCCGCCCTGGAACATGCCCACCAGCACGGCCAGTATCCAGAACTGCCACTGGCTGGTCAGGAAGAAGGCAAACACCGCAATGCCGGTGTAGGCCGCGATGCAGACCGGGATAAGCTGGCTGGACGGATATTTTGCGCTTAGACGACCAAAGATCAGCGCCGAAGGGAAGGCCACGATCTGCGTTACCAGCAAGGCAAGCAAAAGGCCGGTGGTCTCCAGCCCCAGTGCCGTGCCGTAGGCGGTGGCCATATCGATGATGGTATACACGCCGTCGATGTAGCAGAAGAAGGCCAGCAGGAACCAGAACACCTGCTTATCCTCGCGCAGATGCTTGAGGGTGTGGCCGATGCGCACAAAGCTCTGCCGGATGGCGTGCTGCTCTACCTCCACATAGTTGATCTGCTTATAGCTCCGCAGCAGCGGCAGGGTGGTGCCCAGCCACCACACAGCGGTGATGAGCAGCGCCACGGAAAGGGCGGTCATCTGGCTCAGGCCGATGGCCCCGCTGCCCAGCACCAGCGCCAGACACACCACAAAGGGCACGCAGCTGCCAATGTAGCCCCATGCATAGCCCTGCGAAGACACAACATCCATGCGTTCCGGGGTGGTCACATCGCCCAGCATGGAATCGTAGAACACCAGACTGCCCGAAAAGCCGATCTTTGCAAGGATGAAGATGATCAGGAACGGCAGCCATGTAGTAGCAAGGCCCATGGCACAGCAGCCTGCCACGCCCACGAACAGGCAGAGCATGAAGATGGGCTTTTTAAAGCCTCTGGTATCGGCCAGCGTGCCCAAAATCGGCCCCAGCACTGCCGTGATCACCGTGACCACCGAGCTTGCATAGCCCCAGTAGGCCAGATAGTTCACCGGACTCAATCCCCCGGCCTCGGCCAGCGCATTAAAGAAAATGGGCACCAGTGTGGCGATCATCAGCACAAAGGCCGAGTTGCCCACATCGTACAGGATCCATGACCGCTCCAGCGGGGTCACCTTGAATTTTTCGCTTTGCATTTTTACTCTCTCCCTGCACCGCCGGGCGGTGCACCCTCATTTTTTGTGCCCGCTCAAAACTCCCCGAAGGTGTGGTCAAAGGCCTTGCTCAGGGGCTGGTCCGTGTCCAGCTTTGCCACAAATTCCAGGATCAGCGTTTCTGCCAGCGGAAGCGCCTGCGCATACAGTTCTTCCAGCCGCTTGCCGCTCTCCACGCACTTCGGGTTCGGCTGCGGATCTGCCACAAGGCCGTGCAGCATGTCGTATTTGCCCACCACCTTCATGCCGGTCAGCACCACCCAGCGCTTGACAGGATTGGATGCCTGCAGCAGCCTGTGCACTGAGATCATGCCCTTGAGCGAGTCCAGCGCCACCTGCTCCGAGATGCCCTCGTAAAAGGGCGCGATCGCCTTTGCATTCTGTTCCGACGGGTGGATATGGCTGGCTGTGAAAAACTTCAGCGGGTCGTATCCGTCCCGGCGCAGCAGCATGTTGTCAAACTCGGTCTCGATCTCGCAGTGGGTCACGCCGCTTTCCCGGGTGAACTGCTCCACATACGGGTGGCAGGTGCTGTCCAGCGCAAAGTGGCACACAAAACCCAGTGCATAGGCCAGCGCAGCATCCCGGTCCGCCTCGCAGTGCACCACCCTGCGCGCCCGGTCAAAAAAGACCCGCCCCGGCTCCTCGTGCATGGCGTTGCCCAATGCACCCACCGGGTTGGACTTGGCAGCATGGTAATAAAACAGCAGGTCCGGCCCGTGCAGGCCGATATCATAAAGCTCACGGTTCTGTTCCAGCTGAGCACGCAGTTCATCCGGCAGATGTTCCAGCACATTGGTGCCAAAGCGGCGGTGCGCATAAGTTGACGGCATGGCAGATTCCTCTCTTTCTCTCCGACAGGGTGCACAAAACGTCCCCCGGTTTTTGCGTTCTGTTTCAGTATAGCAGAAAGTTTCCCGACCTTCTACCCTTTTACGTCTGATTTTGGTAAAAAATTTGAATTATTTTGTGTTTTCGGCCAGTGGGCAGGCCGCGCAGCAAAAAAGGCACAGCCATCTGCAGACAGCTGTGCCTTCTCCCTTAAAATTCAGACTTTTTCGTAGCCCTGCGGCATCTCGTTCTTCCGGTTGCGGTCCATCAGGGTGCGCAGCGCGTCGCTGGCGCTCATGCCCTCCTTCACGATGGCGTTCACCGTCTGCACAATGGGCATTTCCACATTGTACTTTGCGGCCAGCTCCATGGCAGCGGGCAGTGCATTGATGCCCTCCACCACCATGCCGACTTCTTTGACTGCCTGCTCCGGGCTTTTGCCCTTACCGATCAGAATGCCCGCACGATTGTTGCGGCTGTGCATACTGGTGGCCGTCACGATCAGGTCGCCGATACCGGCCAGACCCGCAAAGGTGTGGATGTTGCAGCCCATGGCCACGCCCAGCCGGGCGATCTCGGCAATGCCGCGGGTGATGAGGGCTGCGCGGGCGTTATCGCCGTAGCCAAGGCCGGTGGAGATGCCAACACCCAGCGCAATCACATTCTTCAGCGCGCCGCTCAGCTCCACGCCCTTGATGTCGGCGTTGGTGTACACACGCATACAGGTGTTGCTGAACACATCCTGCACATACTCGGCAGCGGCTTCATCCGGGCAGGCCGAAACGATGGTGGTGGGCATGTCCAGCGCCACCTCTTCGGCGTGGGTGGGGCCGGAGAGCGCTACCAGCTTTACCCCTTTGGGGCCGCCCTCACGGTTCAGCTCGTCGGCGATGACCTCGGTCATGGTATATAAGGTGTCCGGCTCCATGCCCTTTGCAACGTCCACAAGGATCTGGCCGTCCGGGATGTAAGGCCGGGCCTTTGCCGTGGTGGAGCGCACAAATACCGACGGCACTGCAAACAGCAGCACATCCTTGCCGGTGCACACTTCCTCAATGCTCTTGGTAAACTGCAGCTCTTCCGGGATCTTCATGCCCGGCAGATTGGGGTGCACCCGCGTAGCGGAAAGGTTCTCCACCTCAGCCGGAAGCGCCGACCACACCTGCACATCATTGCCGCTGACACACAGCATCCGTGCCAGAGCCATGCCCCAGGTACCTGCACCCAGAACGCCAATTTTTTTCTTCGTCACGTTCGTGTCCTCCGTGTCTGCACCGCGCAAAGGGCACTGCACCCTCTGCGGTGAATTTGCGCCTGTGCCGGGCCAAGCCCGGTGCGCGTTGTTATGTTCATTGTACACGAAAGCCGGTGCGCCGTCAACCGCTTGCCGCATTGCACAAAGTTTTCCAGATGGGTCGTCCGTTTTTGTACACATCACGCGTTTTGAGCAAACCGTTTGCACTCCATCCGGATTCATGCTATAGTATTCTGGTAGGTTTTGTAGGAATTTTAGAAAAAGCCCTTGACTTCAAGCGCACTCCAAGCCTTATAATACCTTTGTTCTTACAATTTACAGAGTATTTGAATACCGTTCTGAGGGAACATTTTTCATGTTTGAAGCATTTCTTTCCAACCGTACGGTCAGCGTGCTGGCGGAGGCCCTGCCCCGTATCCTTACGGCAGGCCTTACCATGACCATCCCGCTCACGCTGGTCTCCTTCTTTTTTGCCATGATCATTGCCGTGGCCGTTGCGCTGGTGCAGTACGCCAATGTGCCGGTGCTGCGGCAGATCGCGCGGTTCTACATCTGGGTCATCCGCGGCACACCGCTGCTGGTGCAGCTGTTCATCATCTTTTATGGTCTGCCCAGCGTGGGCATCATGCTGGACGCTTTCCCTGCTGCGGTCATCGCCTTTGCCTTCAACGAGGGTGCCTACTGTGCCGAGACCATGCGCGGCGCACTGGAAAGCGTGCCGCAGGGCCAGCTGGAAGCCGGTTACTGCGTGGGCATGAGCTGGTGGCAGATCATGCGCCGCATCGTGCTGCCGCAGGCCCTGCGCACCGCAGTGCCCGCCCTCTCCAACTCGCTCATCGGCATGATCAAGGACACCTCGCTTGCGTCCAATATCACAGTAGCCGAGCTGTTCATGGCCGGTCAGCGCGTGGCCGCCCGCACCTACATCTTCCTGCCCATCTACTGTGAGGTGGCCGTGGTGTATCTGCTGTTCTGCACGGTCATCACCAAGCTGCAGGCACTGCTGGAGCGTCGGCTCAACGCCCACGGCTTCCAGTAAGAAAGGAGTGTGGCAACCATGTCCATGTTAGAGATCAAAAACGTCCACAAATCCTTTTTCACCTACACAAAGCCCCGCCTGCAGGCAAGCATCTTCCACCGGCCCGGTGCACGCAAAGTGACCAGCGAGCTGCAGGTGCTGCGCGGCGTGGACCTGACCGTGGAAAAGGGCGATGTGGTGGCCATCCTCGGCCCCTCCGGCTCCGGCAAGACCACCCTGCTGCGCTGTCTGAACTTTCTGGAGACTGCCGACGCAGGCCAGCTCACCTTTGACGGTGAGACGTTCGACCTTGCCCAGGCCAGCCGTGCCGACATTGCCCGGCTGCGCAAAAAGACGGCCTTTGTGTTCCAGAGCTACAATCTGTTCCGCAACAAGACTGCCCTGCAGAACGTGACCGAGGGCCTCATCATTGCCCGCAAAATGCCCAAAGAGCAGGCGGATACCGTTGGCATGAAGATGCTGGAAAAGGTGGGCCTTGCCGACCGAGCCGACTACTATCCGCGCCAGCTTTCCGGCGGCCAGCAGCAGCGCGTGGCCATTGCCCGGGCACTGGCCTCCGACCCGGAGATCATCTATTTTGACGAGCCGACTTCGGCCCTTGACCCGGAGCTGACTGGCGAAGTGCTGGCCGTGATGCGGCAGCTGGCCGAAGAGGGCATGACCATGCTGGTTGTCACCCACGAGATGGGCTTTGCCCGCAATGTTTCCTCCAAGACCGTTTTCATGGAGAACGGCGTGGTAGTGGAGCAGGCTCCCTCGCATGAGTTTTTCGCCAACCCCAAAGAGGAGCGTACCCGCGAATTTTTGCGGAAGATCGCTCACACCGAGTGAGGTTTAACCAACTCCCCCAGTCTGCTTCGCAGACAGCCCCCTCCGGGATGGGGCCTTTGGCAAAACCAGAAAGTCTCCCTCTTTGCCTGAAGGAGTTTATTTCACAAATATTTTTATAGAGAAAAGGGAATCCAACTATGAAACGCAGAACTTTTATTTCTCTTATGAGCGTCATGGCCGCTGCCGGCGTGCTGACTCTGTCCGGCTGCTCCAATTCTTCCGGCAGCACCGCTGCTTCCGGCACGGCCGCCTCTGTGGCTCCTGCTGCCGGCGACCAGCTGTCCAACATCCAGTCCAGCGGCAAGCTGATCGTCGCCCTGGAAGGCGCATGGCAGCCCTGGAGCTACCACGACGAATCCGATACTCTGGTGGGCTACGATGTGGAAGTCTCCCGCGCCATTGCCGAAAAGCTGGGCGTGGAGCCGGAGTACGTCGAAAGCGACTGGGACAGCCTGTTTGCCGGTCTGGACGCAGGCCGCTACGACATCGTGTGCAACGGCGTGGAAGTGACCGACGAGCGCGCCAAGACCTATGATTTCACCGAGCCCTACGGCTACATCCACACTGCCCTTGCCGTCCGCAAGGATAACGACGAGATCACCAGCTTTGAGGACCTGAAGGGCAAGACCACCGCCAACAGCCTTGCTTCCACCTACATGGAACTGGCCGAGAGCTATGGTGCCACCGTACAGGGCATCGACACGCTGGAAGAGACCATCCAGCTGCTCACCGCCGGCCGCATCGACGCCACCCTGAACGCCGATGTCTCCTTCTACGATTACCTGAACGTCCACCCGGATGCAGATTTCAAGCTGGTGGCCCAGACCGAGGATGCATCCCACGTTGCCATTCCTCTGCGCAAGGGCGATGCCAGCGCCACCCTGCTGGATGCCATCAACACCGCCATTGAGGAGCTGCGTGCCGACGGCACCCTGAAGGAGCTGAGCGAGAAGTATTTCGGTCAGGATATTTCTGCGGAGAACTGAATCATTTGAATGCCCTCCGCTTTGCTCTGGGCATTTTCAGCGGAAAATTTATTTTAATATTGCAAACCCCGGCAGACTGCGGTCTGCCGGGGTTTGCCTTTTCACGGGAAGGGCTATAACCGGCAAATGCATCAATCGCGTTTTCTTCAGCTCTGCACATTCATTGCATCTGAATGCAAAAAGCTCTCCCTTTCGGGAGAGCTGGCATCGCGCAGCGATGACTGAGAGGGTTTTATGCGTGAAAATATGCGTAGATGATCTGTGCCGTCTGTTTGCCCACGCCGGGGGTATTTTCCAGCTGGTCAGGCGTGGCTTCCTTCACCGCACCCACGCTTTTGAACTGGGCCATCAGCGCCTTGGCCGTTTTGGGGCCGATGCCGGGGATTTCCGTCAGGGTGGAGGAATAACTCTTCTGCTTCATCTGCTGCTTGCGGTAGGCATTGGCAAAGCGGTGGGTCTCGTCCTGAATGGCCGTGATAAAGGTAAAGGTGCCCCGGTTCATATTGATGGCAATTTCCCGGCCGTCGCTGTCCACAATGGCGCGGGTGCGGTGGTGGTCGTCCTTCACCATGCCGTAGAGCGGCACATCCGCAAGGGCAGTCCCGGCCAGTGCATCTTTTGCCGCGCTCACCTGCCCCCTGCCGCCGTCCATCAAAAGCAGATCCGGCTTCTGCCCGAACCAGTTGCTGCAGGGTTCTCCTTTTTTTGCAAGCTCTGCGTACTTTTCATACTCTGCCGCCCGCCGGGAGACAGTCTCTGCCAGTGATGCATAGTCGTCAGTGCCCGCCACCGTCTTCATCTTGAACTTGCGGTAGCCCGCCTTGTAGGGCTTGCCGTCCTTGAAAGTGACCATGCCGCACACGCTGGAGCCATCGCCCCAGTTGGAGATATCGTAGCTCTCAATGGCACGGGGCGGCTTTGCAAGGCCCAGCACCTGCGCCAGCTCGTCCAGCAGCTTTTCCTCCCGGGCATAGCGGCCGCTCTCCCGGGCAAGACGCTCCACCGCGTTGGTGTGGGCCATCTCCACCAGATGGGCCTTATCGCCCCGCTGGGGCACATACAGCTGCACCTCACTGCCGCGCTTTTCGTTCAGCGCCTGCTGCAAAGCGTCGCTGTCCGGCGGCAGCTCGTCCACCGCAATGATCTTGGGGATCTGTTCGTCATCCAGATAATACCGGGGCAGAAATTCCTCCCGCACGGCGGCAATGTCCGAAGTATCGTGGAACAAAAACTCCCGCTTGTCGGTCAGCCGTCCGTCCCGGAAGCGCAGCACCGCCGCACACACGCTGTCCGGCGTGCCTGCCAGCGCCACCACGTCCATCTCCACATCCGGGTCCACAATGACCTTCTGCCCGGCGCTCACCTTGGTGATGGCTGCGATCTGGTCCCGCAGCAGGGCCGCCGTCTCAAATTCCAGCCGGTCCGAGGCCTCCTGCATCCGCTCGTTGAGGATCTTCAGGATGTCCTTTTTGCCGTAGCGGATCAGGTGCACAGCGCTCTTGACGGCCTGATTGTAGTTTTCGCAGCTGATCCTGCCGCTGCACACTGCCATGCACTTGCCGATGTGGGCGTTCAGGCAGGGCCGTCCCTTGCCGATCTCCTGCGGGAAGCGCTTATTGCAGCGCGGCAGCAGAAAGGCATCCATGGCGGTTTCTGCCATCTGCCGCGCCGCAAAGCTGGAGGTATAGGGGCCGATATACTCGGCATCGTCCTCCTCCTTTTGCAGCACGAAGGAGAGCCGGGGCCATGGCTCCTTTGTCACCTTGATATAGCTGTAGCCCTTATCATCCTTGAGCAGGATGTTATACTTCGGCGTGTGAGCCTTGATCTGGCTGGCTTCCAGCACCAGCGCTTCAAACTCGCTCTGGCAGACGATCACGTCAAAGGCATAGGCATGGGCGATCATCTGGCTGACCTTGTTGTCGTGGGGCACGCCCTCGCGGAAATACTGGCTCACCCGGATGCGCAGCCGCTTTGCCTTGCCGATATAAATGATGGTGTCCGTCTTATCCCGGATGATATAAACACCGGGCAGCAGCGGCAGCATACAGGCTTTCTGATACAGTTCAGCTTTGGTCATGGATTCTCCTTGAAAAACAAAAAGCGGCAGGTTCCCCCGCCGCTCCATTTATAGACACAAATTACTCAGCAAAACCGGACTCCACCAGCTTGATCAGGCCGTCAACAGCAGCCTGCTCATCAGCGCCGTCAGCGATGATGCGGATGGTGGTACCGCCCACGATGCCCAGAGACAGAACGCCCAGCAGGCTCTTTGCGTTCACGCGGCGTTCTTCCTTCTCGACCCAGATGGAAGACTTGAACTCGTTAGCCTTCTGGATGAAGAAGGTAGCCGGACGAGCGTGCAGACCAACCTGATTTTCAACGGTAACTTCTTTCACGTACATAGTAAAGCGCTCCTATCTAATATCGTTTTGGGTATAGAATCTGTATCCTGTGCCTGTTGCGTTACGATTATTTTAGCGCAAGTCGAAACGGTTGTACAGCCCCCCGGCGCATTTTTGGCGGTTTCTCCAATGAAAAGCGGCCCATTTTTCATTATTTATACAAAGATAATAAAATTATTCCCCGAAGGTTAGAGGGTAGATACAAAAGTTTTCAACATTTTTTCGACCATCGGGCAATATCTCGGCCGTTTTTGTGCGTTTCCAGCACCATACCCTCCGGTCCGAGCATCCATTTTCGTGCCTTTTTCGCTGTCCGATGCACCTGCAGCTGCCGCCCGGAGTTACTTCTGTGTGCTGCCCTCGTACCGCATCCAGACCAGCGCGCACTTTTTCACCACAGCCGGATATTGCTCCGGCGTGAACTCCAGCTCGGTGCCGCTGGTCAGCTTCCAGCCCATGCGGGTGTACAGCGCTATGGCGCGGGTGTTGGTGTTCAGCACGCTCAGCACCGGGTGCGGGTGCTCCGGCAGCTTCCTGCGGGCAAAGTCCAGCATCTTCATGCCAATGCCCCTGCCGCGGGCTTTTTCAGTGACGAACAGATGTTCGATGTGCCCCACCTTGTGGTTGATGCTCACGATGCCGTCCGGCACATCCTTGGTGGTGTGCAGGTAGCACACCCAGCCTGCGGCCTTTTCCTGCCGCAGCTGCAAAAGATATTCTTCCTCGTTGAGGCTGGCACAGTATTCCGGGGTCCAGTTCTCGGCACAGGTGGTGCGGCGGCCCTCCACAAAGATGCGAGCGGCAGCAGCAAACTGCTCGTCGGTCTTGACAAGGCGCATGTTCTCGCCGCGCTTCCATTTGGGCAGCTCGGTCACAGGGTGGGTCTCATACCACTTCTCGTACAGCTCCGGGCGGCGCAGGCGGGTGCGCTCCCGGCTCTGTTCCCCGCGCCACGCATCGATCTTCTGGTGGTCGCCGCCCAGCAGCACCTGCGGCACAGCGCGGCCTTCCCACACCTCGGGGCGGGTGTACTGGGGATACTCCAGCAGGCCGTCCCAGTAGCTTTCTTCCTCGTAGCCCTTCTGCTCAGCCAGCACGCCGGGCTTCAGGCGCAGCACACTGTCCGCCACCACAAGGCTGGCCAGCTCGCCGCCGGTGAGGATGTAGTCACCGATGGAGATCTCTTCGTCCGCAAAAGCATCGATCACACGCTCGTCGATGCCCTCATAGTGGCCGCATACCAGTGTCAGGTTATCGTACTGGGCCAGCCGCTTTGCGTGCTCCTCGGTGTAGCGCTGGCCGCCTGCCGTCAGGAACACGATATGCGGGGCCGGACGGCCCTGTGAAGCCACTTCCTGCTGCACAGCACGCAGGCAATCTGCGATGGGCTGAGCGTACAGCACCATGCCGCAGCCGCCGCCGTAGGGGTAATCGTCGGTCTGCTTCTGTTTGTTCAGGGTGTAGTCCCGGATCTGGTGGCAGTGGGTCTCAATAAAGCCCTTCTTTGCCGCGCGCCCGATGATGCTGGCATCCAGCACCTGCTGGCACATTTCCGGGAACAGGGTCACGATGTCCACACGCATTCCCATGGCTCACTCTTCCTCCCGTTCGCTGTCAAAGTCATCGTCCAGCAGGCCCGGAATGGGGGTGACGAGGAGATAGCCCTCCGGCGGGTTGCGCTCTTTCAGAAAAGCATCCACGCCCGGGAACATGTATTCCTTGCCGTTCGGTGCTTTGACGGTGTAGATATCCTGTGCACCGGGGTGATCCACGCTGGTCACAACGCCGTACACCCTGCCGGTGTCGGCATCCCGCACTTCGCACCCGATCAGGTCGGCCACATACCAGCGGCCTGCGGGCAGGGTGGCATCATTGCGGTCAAAGTAGAACACCTGCCCCCGCAGCGCACGGGCAGCATCCATATCGTCCACGCCTTCCAGCTGCAGCAGAGCCATCTGGCCCTGTGCGCGGATGGACACGATCTTATAGGCCCTGCCGCCCTGTGCCGAGGGGTACAGCCTGCCCACCTTTTTCAGAAAGTTGACGCCGTCGCACCAAAGCTCCAGCTTCATTTCGCCGCGCACGCCGTGGGTGGTCACGACCTTGCCCGCTTCCAGATATTGCTGCATAATCTTGCTCCTATAATCAAAAAGGCCCCTTGCCGCAAGGGCAAAGGGCCTGTAGGGTGCTCAGTCGATCTCAACAAGGACCTTTTCATCGACCCGCACAGCAGCCGCGCGCATCACCACACGAATGGCTTTTGCGATCCGGCCCTGCTTGCCGATGACACGGCCCATATCTCCCTCTGCCACGCTCAGGTGGTAGACGATGGTGCCGTCCTCGCGAGGCTCGTCCACCGTGACCTTAACGGCTTCCTTATCCTCCACGAGACCGCGGGCAACTGCCAGCAACAGCTCCTGCATGAGTCAGCCCTCCCTACTTACAGAACGTTGGACTTCTTCAGCAGGACGCGAACGGTATCAGTGGGCTGTGCGCCGTTGGCGATCCACTGCTTTGCCTTCTCAGCGTCGATCTTGATCTCGGAAGGCTCCTTGTTGGGATCGTAGGTGCCGATCTCTTCGATGAAACGGCCGTCACGGGGGAAGCGGCTGTCAGCAACAACAACACGATAGAAGGGAGCCTTCTTGGCGCCAACGCGGCGCAGACGAATCTTAACTGCCATGGTAAATATCCTCCAAAAATTGTTTTGTGCGGCCCTTGCGGGCGCATGTTGATTATATTGTACAAACCCGCAAGGGGGTTGTATCACAAAAATTATTTCAGTCCGCGGAAGGCATTGGGGTTGCCCATCATACCGCCCAGACGGCGGGCAAAGCCCTTGGGGCTTTTCTTGAACTGCTTCATCATCTTCTGCATCATCTCAAACTGCTTGAGCAGCTTGTTCACATCCGCCACGGTGGTACCGCTGCCTGCTGCAATGCGGCGCTTGCGCTTTGGGTTGATGATGGAGGGCTTCTCGCGTTCTTCCTTGGTCATGGAATAGATCATGGCCTCGATGCGGTCGAACGCCTTTTCATCGACCTGACTGGGATCGATGCCGCTGCCGCCGGGCAGCATGCTCAGCATCGCGCCTGCACCGCCCATCTTGCGAATCTGTGCGAACTGGTCCAGCATGTCGTTCATGTCGAACTTATTCTCCATCATCCGCTTGGCGGTCTCTTCGGCAGCCTTTTCGTCGGCCGTCTCCTGCGCACGCTCGATCAGGCTCAGCACATCGCCCATGCCCAGAATGCGGCTTGCCATGCGGTCCGGGTGGAACACATCCAGATCGTCCAGCTTTTCGCCGGTGCCCTGGAACTTGATGGGCTTGCCGGTAACGGCCAGCACCGAAAGTGCCGCACCGCCGCGGGTATCGCCGTCGGTCTTGGTGAGGATGATGCCGTCGATGCTCACCTTCTCGTTGAAGGTCTTGGCAACGTTCACAGCGTCCTGACCGGCCATGGCGTCCACCACCAGCAGGGTCTCGTCCACAGGAACGGCTTCCTTGATGTCCACCAGCTCCTGCATGAGCACATCGTCGATCTGCAGACGACCGGCGGTATCCAGGATCACGATGTCATTGCCGTAATCCTTGGCGTGTGCCAGCGCCTTCTTTGCAATTTCCGGCGGCTTTGCGCCCGGCAGCGTGAACACCGGTGCGCCCGCCTGTTTGCCCACCACCTGCAGCTGATCGATGGCCGCAGGGCGGTAAATATCGCAGGCCACCAGCATAGGGCGGCGGCCCTGTTTGATAAAGTACTTTGCCAGCTTTGCGGCGTGGGTGGTTTTACCGTTGCCCTGCAGGCCGCAGAGCATGATGATCGTCTGGCCCTTGTTCTTGATGTTCAGGCGGGCCGCCTCGCTGCCGCCCATCAGGGCAACCAGCTCTTCGTTGACGATCTTGACCACCTGCTGTGCCGGGGTCAGGCTTTCCATGACCTCCTGACCCATGGCGCGCTCGGACACCTTTGCACAGAAGTCCTTGGCAACCTTGTAGTTGACATCGGCTTCCAGCAGGGCCATGCGCACCTCACGCATCGCGGCCTTGATATCTGCCTCGGTCAGCTTGCCGTGACCGCGCAGCTTTTTGAACACACCGGCAAGGCGGTCGGTAAGGGATTCAAATGCCATTGTACGGTGCTCCTTTCACAGGTTTCAGCTCTCGTTCGCTTCGTCGATGGAGCGGATGAGCTTTAACATTTTGGTCAGCTGGTGTTCGTACTCGGTGGTGGTCAGGCCCTGTGGGCCGGTGCACTCGAACCGTGCATCGATCACCATTTGCTCCAGCTCTTCCAGCTTCTGCTGCACGCGGCGGTAACGCGCCGCAAAGCCGACCTTTTCCTCCAGCTCCTTCAGCGCGTTCTCGCCATGCTTGATGGCATCCCGCGCACCCTGACGGGTGATGCCGAAGTTCTCGCCGATCTCGCTCAGCGAAAGGTCGTCGTTGTAATACTGGCGCAGCATTTCGCGCTGTTTCTCGGTGAGCACCTCGCCGTAAAAGTCCAGCAGATAGCCCATTTCCAGATCTTTTGCCATCCTCTGATCCCCCGGTTTTGTGCCTGTACTTTCGAGAAGTGATGTAAAGTTCATTTGCTTTACGGATGAAGTATAGCAGATGCACCGCATCCTGTCAAGAGCCTTTCGGAGATTTTTCCAGAAAATCCGCCAAAAATTCGCCGTTTTTGCTAAAACGCATCTTGACGCGCGCAGTCCTTTTGCGTTAGGATAAGATTGTTGTATCCCATGAAAGGAGGGTCTTCGTGCCGATCTACCCCAATTTTTACCAGACGCTCAGCGCCTGCCCCATCGTGGAGCTGCGCGGCTATGCTGCCGCCTGCGGGCTGAAGGGACGGCTGTATGCCTATCTGGACTTTGCAGGCCCCACCGGCACGGCCCGGGACGGCCTTGCCGAAGGGATGCTGGCCCTTGCCATTGAAAAAAAGAAGCTGATCTCCGGTCAGCCCATCATTGAAGCGGCCTCCGGCCCGTTTGCCGCTGCGCTCACGCTGGCGGGCCTGACCGCCGGTCACCCGGTGGTTCTGGTGATGCCGGAGGATGCCCCCGCCCTGCGGCAGGAGACCCTGCTGCGGCTGGGTGCGCAGATCCGCCACAGCCCGGCCCGCAGCGGTGTGAACGGTGCCCGCCGTCTGGCGGCACAGACCGCCGCCGCCAACGGCTGGTACTACATGGACTGGCTTGCCAACGATGATAACCCGGAGTACCACCGCCGCGTTACCGGCCCTGCCATTGTGCAGAGCATCGCGCGGGAGGGCAAAAGCGCTGTGGACGCTATCGTGATCGGCGTGGGCAGCGGCGGCACCGTGACCGGCGTGGGCGAGACCATCAAGGCATGGACGAACGATGTGCGCATCGCCGCCGTGGAGCCTTACGAATCGCAGGCGCTGGGCGGCGGCCTGACCGGCCCCCACGGCATCAGCGATCTGGGCTACGGCTTTGTGCCGGAAAACTTCAACGCCTATGTGGTGGACAACGTGGTGGCGGTGAACACCACCGACGCGCAGCGGGCCGCGCAAAAGGTGCTGCGCACCGATGCCATCCCGGCTTCGGTGGCATCCGGTGCCGTTTTGCAGGCGGCCGCACAGCTCATCCATGTAGGTGCCAGCCGCTCTGCCCTTGCCATCCTGCCCGGACGGCAGATCGTAAATACATTATAAGGAGAAATCATAGAGTTCCCATGACAAACGACATGACAAAGGGAGCCATTACACCGCTCCTGATCCGTTTTACCATTCCGCTGGTACTTGGCAACCTGTTCCAGCTCACCTACAACGCCGCCGACAGCATCATCGTGGGCAAGTTCGTGGGCGAGGAAGCTCTTGCCGCCGTCGGCACTTCCAACCCGCTCATGACTCTGGCCATCCTGTTTATCAACGGCATGTGTCTGGGTGCCGGCATTCTGGTCAGTACCGCATTCGGTGCCGGTGATACCCAGCTGATGGAGCATCAGGTGTCCACCACCGCCATTGCAGGCACCGTGTTCTCGCTGGCATTCTCGGCGCTGTGCGTCATTCTGGCCACGCCCCTGCTGCAGCTGATGCAGGTGCCCGCCGATATCCTGCCCATTGCGGTCAGCTACCTGCGCATCGTGTTTGCAGGCCTGATTTTCACCTTCTTCTATAACTTCCTTGCCGCCACCATGCGTGCACTGGGCGACAGCAAGAGTGCCCTGTATTTCCTGATGATCAGCTCTGTGCTGAACATCGGCGGCGACCTGTTCTTTGTGCAGGTGCTGAACTGGGGCAGCAACGGCTGCGCCCTTTCCACCGTGGTCAGCGAAGCACTGTGCTGCGTGCTGTGCGTACTGTACATCCGCTGGAAGGTGCCCATCCTGCAGCTGGGCAGGCGCTGGCTGGTGTTTGACGGCAAGCTGCTGCGCAAAACGGTCAGCTACGGCTGGACCAGCGCCATGCAGCAAGCCACCGTGCAGCTTGGCAAGATCGCTGTGCAGGCCATCGTGAACACCATGGGTGTCAACGCTATGGCTGCCTTTACCGCTGCTTCCCGCATTGACGACTTTGCCTATACCCCGCAGCAGAACATCGGCCACGCCATGACCACCCTCATGGCGCAGAACCGGGGTGCCGGCAAGCACGACCGTGTGAAGCAGGGCTTCCACTGCGGTATGCGCATCGAAACCGCTTACGGCGTGCTGATCGCCTTTGTATGCTTTTCCGGTGCGCCCTTTATCATGAAGCTGTTCGTCACCGACCCGGAGGTCGTCCATCTGGGCGTGCGCTTCCTGCGCACGGTTTCCCTGTTCTACCTGATGCCCGCAGCCACCAATGGCATTCAGGGCTTCTTCCGCGGCATTGGCGATCTGAAGGTCACGCTGGTGTCCAGCACCTTCAACATGGTGTTCCGTGTGGCGGCAGCTGCGGTGTTCGTGCTGGTGTGGAAAATGGAGATCGAAGCTCTGCCTTACAGCTATGCGGTGGGCTGGGTCGTCATGCTGCTCTACGAGCTGCCCATGCTGGTTCGGTATCTGCGCAGCCATGGAGACGAATTATGATCGTTTTATTTGATTTGTGATACGAAAAAGGCTCTGCATCGCAAGGATGCAGAGCCTTTTTCGTATTAAACTTACTTGCGGCTTGCCAGCAGGTTCTCGATCTTCTTCAGCGGATCGATGATGCTGGAAACAGACATGTCGTGGTTCAGTGCCACCACAAAGTATGCAGCGTACTTGGAAACATCCACATCCACATACCAGTCGCGGGTGAGCAGCTCAGGCATACGGTAGGTCAGGTTGGTGCCCACAACATAGGTCAGCTTGCCCTCGGCCACAGCCTTGTCGAACTTCTCCAGACCGCTGGTGAACAGGGGGAAGGTGGCGTTGGCGATGATGTTGGCAGCGCCGCGCTCCTTCAGGTTGCTGGCGACCTCCAGCATGCTCTCGCCGGAAGCAATGATGTCGTCTGCGATAAAGACGGTCTTGCCTTCCACGCTCTCGCCCAGATACTCGTGGGCAACGATGGGGTTGCGGCCATTCACCACGCGGGTGTAATCGCGGCGCTTGTAGAACATGCCCAGATTGCAGCCCAGCACGCTGGAGAAGTACATGTTGCGGTTCATGGCGCCCTCGTCCGGGCTGACCACGGTAAACTTGCTCTTATCAAAGGAGAGGTCCGGGTCCTTCTTCAGCAGGCTCTTCAGCACCTGATAGGTGGGCATTGCGTTATCAAAGCTCATCAGCGGCACAGCGTTCTGCACGCGGGGGTCATGAGCATCAAAGGTGATGATGTTGCGCACACCCATGGTCTGCAGCTCCTGCAGGGCCACAGCGCAGTCCAGACTTTCGCGCACCACACGGCGATGCTGACGGCCGCCGTACAGGCTGGGCATAATGACCGACACACGGTGTGCCTTGCCGGCCACTGCCTGGATCAGGCGCTTCAGGTTGGCGAAGTGATCGTCCGGAGACATGTGGTTCTCGTAGTTGAACAGCTTGTAAGTCACGCTGTAGTTGCCGGGATCGACCACGATGAAGATATCGTCGCCGCGCACCGACTCCTTCACCAGACCCTTGGCATCGCCACTCTGGAAGCGGGGGCAGTCGCAAGGAATAATGAAGGTCTCTTTGTCAATTCCGGCAGCCTTGGCCCAGCGGACCAGATGCTTGTCGATCAGGCCGGTCAGTTCCTCTGCACCGGGGCAGGAGATCAGCCGCATATCTGCCACGCTGGGCTGCTCAAAGAACGACTTCGGGGAAATTTCAATAGACATAGTCATAACTCCTTATTGCTGTTTACGATCCGTATCATGCACACAAGAGCGCATATCTAGTTTTATTTTATCACATTTCGTCGATTCTGCCATATCAATTTGTTTCATGTCAGGATTTTCTGCGCCTTGCACAGCTGTTTTTCTTTTTTCTCAAAGAGAATGTGTGTTTTCGACAAAAAGACAGCCGATTCTTTGCCATTTCGCAAATTTCGGCTGATTTCCGTGGAAAAGTAAGACTTTTCTTTGTCTGAGCAGTCTGCCGGGATCGCTCTTCCTGGAGATAAAAATGCAGTGTGCCGGGCAGCGGAGATGCTGCTGTTTTCGCTCGTTCGCCCTCCCCGGCAGAGCCGCAAAAACAAAGGCATCTGCAGCAAATTTGCTGAGCTTCAGAAGCTCAGAAGCGATCGTTGCAGATGCCTTCTTATTTTATATGATTGCGCTAGGTGCTTTGTGTTCCGCTTACAGGGCAGCGACCGCAGCCTTCAGGGCATCCACGCGGTCGGTGTTCTCCCACTTCACGCCCAGATCCTCGCGGCCCATGTGGCCGTATGCGGCCAGCTTGCGGTAGATGGGCTTGCGCAGGTCGAGTTCGCGGATGATGGCGGCGGGGGTCAGGTCGAACACCTTTTCCACAGCCTGCTCGATCTTCTCATCCGAGACGGTGCCGGTGCCAAAGGTATCCACCATGATGGACACAGGCTTTGCCACGCCAATGGCATACGCCACCTGCACTTCGCACTGCTTGGCCAGACCTGCAGCCACGATGTTCTTTGCCACCCAGCGGGTCGCATAGGCTGCGCTGCGGTCCACCTTGCTGGGGTCCTTGCCGGAGAAGGCGCCGCCGCCGTGACGGGCATAGCCGCCGTAGGTGTCCACGATGATCTTGCGGCCGGTCAGGCCGGTGTCGCCCTGCGGGCCGCCCACAACGAAGCGGCCGGTGGGGTTGATGTAATACTTGGTGTTCTCGTCCAGCAGCTCAGCGGGGATGGTGGCCTTGATGACCTTTTCCATCACATCGGCGCGCAGCTGTTCCATGCTGACGCTCTCGCTGTGCTGGCTGGAGATGACCACAGCATCCACACGCACGGGCTTGTTGTTCTCATCGTACTCCACAGTGACCTGGCTCTTGCCATCCGGACGCAGATAGTCCATCTCGCCGTTCTTGCGCACCTCGGTCAGGCGCTTTGCCAGCTTGTGGGCAAGGCTGATGGGCATAGGCATCAGCTCCGGGGTCTCATCGCAGGCATAGCCGAACATCATGCCCTGATCGCCTGCACCGCCCACCTGATCGTTGGTGCCCAGTGCGATGTCGGGGCTCTGGCCGTCGATGTTGGAGATGACGGCACAGGTGTCGGCATCAAAGCCGAACTTTGCGCGGGTGTAGCCGATATCTGCCACCACCTCGCGGACGACCTTCTGGAAATCCACATAGCAGTTGGTGGTGATCTCGCCCATGATGTGCACAAGGCCGGTGGATGCACAGGTCTCGCAGGCCACGCGGGCATTGGGGTCGTGGGTCAGAATTTCGTCCAGAATGGCATCCGAGATCTGGTCGCAGATCTTGTCGGGATGTCCTTCGGTGACGGACTCAGAAGTAAACAGGTGTCTTGCCATTTGTTTTGCCTCCTAAAGTTTTTACAGCAGGGTGTGTATTTCTTGCTCCAACATTCCGTTCAAGCTTTTTTGCGCGAAAAATAAAAGCGCCCAGAGCCCGAAAGCTCTGAGCGTTGCACTCTTATCTCTCGGTTTCCCGCAGGATTTGGCACCTTGCGCTCACGCGCAGGTTGTCGGGCTTCACAGGGCCTGTCCCCTCAGCCGCTCTTGATAAGTCGGTATTCAGTTGGTACGTTCAGTATTCTATCATTGCTTCGTCAGATTGTCAAGAAGAGTATCACTCTTTTTAGACATTATTCTGAAATTGATGGAGCATTCCCCTGCTCCGGTACGGCATGGCCGTTCCGGGCGGCGTGGAAGGCGCGCTTTTCCGCATACATCCGCTCGTCCAGTTCCGCCAGAAATTTCTCCACGCTGCCGCCCTCATACTTTGCCACACCGGTGGAGAAAGACAGCTGAAAGCTGCCCGCCGGGGCGGCGGCGTTATAGCGCTGCACCCGCTGCTCGATGGCGGCACAGATCTTATTCAGGATCTCCTCCGAGCCGTGCCGGATCAGCACCATGAACTCATCGCCGCTTATGCGGATAGCTACCGAGTTTGCCACCAGGGCCCCGGACAGGATGTGACCGATCTCCTGAATGGCGCGGTCGCCCGCACCATGACCGTAGGTGTCGTTGATCTCCTTGAAGCAGTTCACGTCCATCATGATGCCGTAAACATCCTTTTCCTGCGTGGCGTGGATGCGCTCCAGACAGTAGTTCATGTACTTGCGGCCAAACAGGCCGGACAGCTCGTCGATATAGCTGCGCAGACTGCGGAGCTGACTGTCCACAAACACAAAGGCGATGGCCACCGACAGCCAGCCGAAGGCCATACCGTAGAACGCACCCTGCAGCACCGTGCCCACCGCACAGGTGATCACAAAGTAGTACACCGAGAAAAACTCCACCGTAACGCCATCGCGCTTGGCCTTATGCACCTGCCACACGCTCTCGGCATAATAGCCGAACAGCAGCAGGTAAAGCAAACTGTTCAGCGGACCGCGATGGTAAACGTTGTCCGCAGAGATGGTAAAGATCCATCCTGTGCCGAAAAGGTTCGCCGCCAGCAGCGCCAGAACAGCCAGCAGCGGCGCGCCCAGAAGCAGATGCCTTCTGCGCAGGCGTCCGGTGCTGCGGTAGACCCGGAAGTCCACATACAAACACCACGCAAAGCCCACGCTCACGGTAGCGCCGGTGCAGACGGTGTTCATGAGGTACAGCCAGAACCGGCTTGCCGCGCCGGGCACGCCGTCCAGCAGAAAGCTGATCGTCTCTGTCGCCTGTGCCAGCAGAGTCACCACCAGCATCCGGCAGAACAGCTCACTTCCAACACTGTTTTTACTCTCGCCGCGCACCCGCAGCAGAAACAGAAAGCATACCAGCACCGCCCCTGTGCCATTGGCCACAAGGATCTCGGGTATATTCATTGCATTTCCTCCCCTGCCCGCCTTATCCCACAAGGCAGACAGCCCCTGTTTTATACAGTATCTATCTGTATTATATACCCTGCCGCGTCCTGCTTGCAAGGCTTGGCATCAAAAGGGCCGCTGCACAGCAATTTGTGCAGCGGCCCTTGGGAAAACCAGACGATCCAGAACAGCCTTCGCGTGCGCTCTGGTTCTGTTCTGCGGAAATATTATTTATAATTGCATTTTTTCGCAGAAAGATCAATAGCCCTTTGCCTGCTCGCCGTTCAGAATTTTGACAGCGCGGGAGGTGCCCAGACGGTCAGCACCCAGCGCAAGGAAGGTCTCCATGTCCTCCACGGTAGAAATGCCGCCGGCAGCCTTGACCTTGCAGCGGCCATGCACGCCCTTGACCATCAGCTCCACATCGTGGAAGTTTGCGCCTGCGGTGGAGAAGCCGGTGCTGGTCTTGATGTAGTCCGCGCCTGCCTCGCAGACGATATCGCACATCTTTTCCTTTTCCTCGTCGGTCAGCAGGCAGGTCTCGATGATGACCTTCAGGACCTTGTCGCCCACCGCCTGCTTCACGGCGCGGATGTCCTCGCGCACGGCATCGTACTCCTTGTTCTTCAGGCGACCGATGTTGATAACCATATCCACCTCGGCGGCACCATTCTCAATGGCAGTCTTGGCTTCAAACGCCTTGCTGGCGGTATCCATGGCACCCAGAGGGAAGCCTACCACGCAGCATACCGGGATGCGGCCCGCCATATACTCCACCGCCTGCCTGACGTAGCAGGTGTTGATGCAGATGGATGCGGTGTGGTTTGCAATGGCTTCGTCACACAGGGTCTGGATCTGGGGCCAGGTGGCCTCCGGCTTCAGCAGGGTGTGATCGACATGGGAGAGAATTTCTTCACGAGTCATGTTTGTTTCTCCTTTTTACTTGCTGGCACGGCGCACCTTTGCCATGCCGACAGCACTCAGGGCAATTGCAGTTGCTGAGACCGTTGCACCAATAATGCCCAGCACCAGACCGGAGACCAGAAATGCAAAACCTTTCAGACCACGCTTCATAAAACCGTACCTCCTAAATTATATTGGATATTTTCTCCGCCTGCGGCGGAGAAAATATCTCACTTGCGATTTTTAAAGATGATCAGCTTGCTGAACACATAGTTCAGCACGATCACCAGTACATTGGAAAAGACCTTCACGGCAAGGCCCCACAGTGCCTGCGCATTGTAGCGGCTGGTAACGAAGATCGCCGTGGGGCCGTCTGCACCGCCGATGACGGCAATAGCGGCAGAGCCATCCGTGACCCCCGCCGGTGTGCCTGCATAGGAGGCTGCCATCTGGATGGCCGTATCCGGGCCAAGCCAGTGGGCCACCACGCTCAGCACCCCCTGCATCAGCTCGTCCATCAGCGCTGCACCCTGCGCAGCCAGCAGATTGCCCAGCACCAGCATAATTGCAGTGTCCAGCAGCATTGTACCCAGACGACAGGTGACGAATGCACCAAATTCCCTCGCCATGGCCTTGCCCTGCGTTTTGCTGTGGAACACAAAGGCGCGGTTGGTGCAGTAGGCAAACAGGATGCAGATGATGTTATCCAGCACATTGCCCCAGCTGTTGGCGGCTGTATAGCCAAACAGCTTGTTGAACAGCGCATACAGCACAATGTTCAGCAGGGTGCACAGCACGCCGAAAACCAGATAGCTCAGCACTTCCCAGTGTTTCTTGAAAAAATTTATCATAGTTCGTCAAACCCTCTCCGTCCGCTCGCGCTGCTCGCGTCCACCTCTCCCGAAGGGCGAGGTTTTATTGCGGGCGCGGCGAGCCTGCCCTCTTTTGCCAAAAGCTCTCCCCTTCGGGGGAGCTGTCACCGCAGGTGACTGAGAGGGTTCTCTCCTTAACAAAAACAGCCCCGCCGCCGTTTTCCCGGCAACGGGGCTGTTGATCGCATTGTGTCAGAAGCTTTTCTTCCAAACGAAAGGCTGATTACTCAGCGTCGTCGTTCAGCAGGGCCTTCATAGACAGGCTGATGCGCTTCTTGTCGAAGTCGACATCCAGCAGCTTCACATCGACCATATCGCCGACCTTCAGTACGTCAGAGACCTTCTCAACGCGGTCATTGCTGATCTCGCTGATGTGGACCAGACCATCAACACCCGGCAGGATGCGGACGAATGCACCGAACTTGGTCAGAGAGACGACCGGAGCATGGAAGGTGCTGCCGATGGGGTAGTTGTTCTTCAGCTGCTCCCAGGGGTTGTCCTCGGCCTTCTTGTAGCCCAGAGAGACCTTGTGGTTCTCGGTGTCGATGTCCTTCACATACACCTCGATGGTATCGCCAACGGAGACGACCTCGGAAGGATGCTTGATGCGGTTCCAGCTCAGCTCGCTGATGTGGCACAGACCGTCCACACCGCCGATATCGACGAATGCACCGTAAGAAGTCAGGCTCTTGACAACGCCGGTGTAGGTCTTGCCCACCTCAACGTTTGCCCAGAACTCTTCACGCTTTGCCTTGTTCTGCTCAGCGGTCACCTTGTTGATGCTGCCGACGATCTTGCGGCCGGAGCACTCGGTGACAACCAGCTGAACGTGCTGGCCAACCAGAGCGGTGTAGTCCTCATCACGGCGCATAGTAGCCTGAGAACGAGGAACGAACACCTTGACGCCCTTGACGTTGACCACAACGCCGCCCTTGTTGAACTCGGTGACATCGCCTTCGACGACCTCGCCGGACTCAGCGGCCTTAGCGATCTCTTCCATGCCCTTGCGAGATGCGAGCTTCTTGCGGGAGAGCTGGATGACGCCATCCTGATCCATAACCTTCTCGACGATGAGGTCCAGCTCATCGCCAACCTTCACCAGGTCTTCGACCTTGGCGGAGGAATCATCGGTCAGCTCGCTCAGCTTGACAAAGCCGGTCTGCTTCGCTCCGATATCCACCTGGATCTCGTTGGCAGAGATGCTGGTCACGATTCCTTTCACAATACTGCCTGCATGAACACGCTTTTCCTCGGATGCATTCAGCATCTCCTCAAAGCTCATGCTGTCATTGATTTCTGCGCTCATACTGTTAAGTACCTCCTCAATAATAGACGATGGCGTTGAAGCCCCGGCTGTCACGCCCGCCACTTTAACATCTGCAAACCATTCCGGCCGAAGTTCGCTCGCTGTCTCGACCGTTACGGCACGCGTGTGTTTTGCGGCGACCTGTACCAGCTTTTGGGTATTGGAAGAATGATGACCGCCAATGACAACAATGATGTCGCATTTTTGGCTGAGGTCTTCCGCTTCCTGTTGCCTCGCCCACGTCGCATTACATATTGTATCAAAAATTCGGGCGTTTGTATAGGCTTTTTTGAGAAACTCCGAACTTTCTTGCCATTTTGTAACCTGAAATGTGGTCTGTGCAACTGCAAACAGGGGTTTTTGCGGGTCAGAGGGGCCTTTCCATGCCTTCAACTCGGCCAGATCTGCAAAAACGAACACCTCTCCGCGGGTGTGGCCCACGATCCCCTGCACCTCCGGATGGGTCTTGTCGCCTGCCACCAGCAGCACTGCCCCCGCCTTTTCGGCCTCGGCGGCAATGCGCTGGATCTTCTGCACGAAGGGACAGGTGGCATCATGGTAGGTGATGCCGCGCGCATCCAGCTCGTCGTACACGGTGCGCGGCACGCCGTGGCTGCGGATGACCACCTCGTACCCGGCGGGCACATCGGCGATGGCATCCGCCACAAGGGCACCCTTTTTCTGCATATCCTCCACAGCCTGCGGGTTATGGATCAGCGGGCCGAGGGTGGCCACCTTGCAGCCTTCGTTCAGCAGGCCATAGGTCAGATCCACCGCCCGCTTGACACCAAAGCAGAACCCCGCCGTTTTGGCAACTCGGATCTCCATCTTTTACGCCCCCATCTTTTCCCACGCATCCAGCAGGGCCTGCTTGTTGGCACGCAGCTTTTTGGTGTCGCGGCGGCTCTCCATGGCAAACTGCTCTGCAGGCATCGGCTCGCCGTAGATCACCCGTACTTTGCAGAACAGGTGCATTTTTCCATCCGGCGTATCGTACAGGATGCGGCAGGGCACTACGTCCACCCCGGCCCCCGCCGCAATGACGAACAGTCCGCTCTTGGGCGGCAGAAGCTTCCCGTCCTTTTCGCGGGTGCCCTCCGGGAAGATGAGCAGTGTTTCGCCGTTTCTGCACTTTTCTACGGTCTGCTCAATGGCAGCCATTTCATCCTTTGTGCCGCGCACGCACACCGCGCCGCAGCAGCGGAAGAACCAGGTCAGCAGGGCGTTGATCTCGAACAGTTCCTTCTTGGCGAACACGATCATCCGCCTGCTCCACCGGGTGACCACGATGAACACCGGGTCGATGGCGGAGACATGGGTGGGTGCAAGGATGCAGCCCTTTGTCTGCACCTTTTTCAGGTTTTCGCGGCCCTCTACATGGATGCGGAAGCCGATATGCCACAAAAGCCACGCAAAGGGCACTAAGATGTAATATAATATCATTTTATCGTTTTATTCACTTTCTCCGCAATGATCTTCTTCATTGCAGCAAGGCTCTGTTCAAAATCCAGCTCCGAAGTATCCAGCAGCACGGCATCGTCCGCCTGCTTCAGGGGTGCAGCGGCACGGTGGGTGTCCTGATAGTCCCGCTGCTTCACGTCGGCCAGCACCTCTTCATAGGGAGTATCGATGCCCTTGGCCTGATACTCTTTCCACCTGCGTGTGGCGCGGGCTTCCGGCGTGGCGGTGAGGAAGATCTTCACCGTGGCATCCGGCAGCACCACCGTGCCGATGTCGCGGCCGTCCATCAGCACGTCCTGCTTTTTGGCCATATCCCGCTGCAGTTCCAGCAGAAAGGCGCGCACAGCCGGGTTTGCGCCCACGGCAGAGGCAGCCATACCTGCGGCCTCGGTGCGGATGGCGGTGCTCACATCCTCTTCCTTTAAATAAATGTGCTGCTCGCCCTCAATGGAGGCCAGCCGCAGCTCGATCTGGGGAAGCAGCGCGTTGACCGCTGCGTTGTCCTTGGGGTCCTTGCCTGCGCGCAGGGCATACAGGCCGATGGCGCGGTACATGGCACCGGTATCCACATAAATATAGCCCATTTCAGCCGCCAGACGGCGTGCCAGCGTAGATTTGCCTGCACCTGCAGGCCCGTCGATCGCAACAGATACCATGTTGTATCTCTCCTTTTTAAACTGAACGATTTAAAATGGCCTCCGCATTCGCTGTGGCCATCTTCAACGGAAAATTATTTTAAATATTTACAAATCTGGAAAATCTGCGGATTTTCCAGATTTGATTTTTCACAAGTGGGGCCGCAACGGCCAACTGAATCTGCTGCTCGTTCCCTTCGGGAACAGTTGCGCAGTGGTCTGTGAGACTATCCCGGCAACAACTCTTTTTGTGAAAACGTATTTTGAAAACGACCGCAGTCGTTTTCAAAATACAAATCAAAAAAATCTATTCCTATAAATATGCCCAGAGCAGCGCGGAGGGCATTTAAAATTGTTTTATCTGTAATTACAGATTATTTGCAAATGCCTGTGCAGTGCAGAAGGCGATCTGCAGGTTGTAGCCGCCGGTATAGGCATCCACATCCAGCACTTCGCCTGCAAAGTAAAGGCCCATCGCCTTTTTGCTCTGCATGGTTTTGGGGTCCACCTCCCGCACGGACACGCCGCCGCTGGTGATCACCGCGTGGGCCAGATCGCCCCGGGCATCAATGGACACCCGCCAGTGCTTCATCAGCTGCACCAGCTCCCTCTTCTGCTCCCGGGTGATCTGGTTTGCCTTGGTAGCCGGGTCGATGCCCCAGCGCGCCACCATCACCGGCTGCATACTGGACGGCAAAAGCTTTACCAGCGCGCCCTGCGCCGCATGGTTTGCCAGCAGGGCAAAATCCCGCGTGATGCGGTCGTAAAGCTGCTCCTCGCTGAGAGCGGGCTTGAGGTCGATCTCCGCATGATACTTGTGTTTTTTCATGTCGCCCAGATGGCTGGATGCGCTCAAAGTCAGCGGGCCGCTGATGCCAAAGTGGGTGAACAGCATCTCGCCCTGCTCGTCAAAGATGGCCTTGTCGTCCTCGAACAGGGTCAGGGTGACGTTTTTCAGGGCCAGACCCATCATTTTTTTGCAGTCCGCGTCATGGCTCACAAGGCTGACCAGACTGGGCACCGGCTCCACAAGGGTGTGCCCGGCCTGCTGCGCCAGCCTGTAGCCATCGCCGGTAGAGCCGGTGGTGGGGTAGCTCACGCCGCCGGTGGCCACCAGCACGGCATCCGCCCGGTACTCCCGGCCGGAGGTGCCCCGCACACCGATGCACCGCAGTGCCGGGCCTGCCTTTTTCTTTTTGGGGTGGCGCGGGTTTTCCGGTGCGGCGGGAGCTGCTTCCGGCTCCGGTGTTACCTCTTCCAATAGCAGCTTTTTCGCGCCGTCATGCACGAGTTCAGCATCCTGCGCATAGCGCAAAAGAGCCTGCCGGATCTCTTCGGCCTTGTCCGACACCGGAAACACCCGGCGTCCGCGCTCCACCTTCAGCTCCACGCCAAGGCCCTCGAACAGTTCCATGGTCTTTGCCGGTGGAAAGGCCCCCAGCGACGAATACAGAAAGCGCGGGTTGGTGCGCACATGGCGCAGAAACTCCTCTGCCGGGCAGTCGTTGGTCACATTGCAGCGGCCCTTGCCGGTGACAAGGATCTTCTGGCCGGGCTTGTCCATGTGTTCCAGCACCGTCACCTGATGCCCTTGCCGCACGGCGGCACCCGCCGCCATCAGTCCTGCCGCGCCTGCGCCGACGATCAATACTTTCGCCATCCGTTTTCTCTCCCATCGCCTAATAATACGAGTATATCATACCAGAATCGACACACAAAAGCAATGTGTTGCCGTATTTCTGCCAATTACAACAGCTGGGCAAGGATGCTGTTCTGCACGATGAGACCCGCCGGGGTCAGGGCAAGGGTGCGGCCGTCAAAGCTTGCATAGCCCGCCCGGACGCAGTTTTGCACAAAGGCCAGCTGTGCGGTGGAAAATTCTTTCCCGTAAAGTTTTTTGTATGCATCCAGCGAAAGGCCTTTGCGCAGACGCAGCTGTAAAATAAGGTAGTCCTCTGCGCCGCAGCTGCCGTCCATCACCGGGGCGGCGGCATCGTTCAGGAAAGCGGCGGTGTCCGGCGGGTAGTAGAACCGTCTGCCGCCCATGCAGGAGTGCGCCGCCGGGCCAAGGCCCAGATAGTCGCCGCAGTCCCAGTAAATGAGGTTGTGTCTGCCCTCATAGCCGGGCTTTGCAAAGTTGGAGATCTCGTACTGTTTGTAGCCGTGGTGTTCCAGCTGTTCCACTGCATAAAGGTAAAAATCGGCGGCTTCATCGCCGGTGGGCAGGCCTTCGGGCGGATGTTTACCAAAGGCCGAATCCGGCTCGATCTTCAGCAGATATGCCGAAATATGGGTAGCCCCACCACCCTCGATCAGTTCCAGCGTTTCGTCAAACTCAGCTTCGGTGTAGTGGGGCAGTGCCAGCATGATGTCGCCGCTGATGTTCGCAAAGCCTGCCCGCCGGGCGGCGGCAAAGGCAGCCCGCGCCTGCTTTGCTGTATGCGGTCTGCCCAGCGTGCGCAGCTGGGTATCCCGGGCAGACTGCACCCCGAAGGAGATGCGGTTCACGCCCGCCTCCCGGAAGCCTGCAAGACTTTCTTCCGTCACCGTCTCCGGGTTTGCTTCCAGTGTGATCTCGGCCCCCGGCATCGGCCGGGCCGCATCGATCAGCCGTTTTGCCTGCTCCGGGCGCAGCAGGCTGGGCGTGCCGCCGCCAAAATAAAGGGTGTCCGGCTGCAGAGGTGCTTCCGGCGCAAAGCGGGAAAGCTCCCGCAAAAGAGCCTCCACATAGGCATCCGGCACGCCGCGCTCACCGGGATGGGAATAGAAATCGCAGTATCTGCATTTGGAAAAACAGTAGGGTATGTGTAAATAAAGCCCAAGAGACATACAATATCACAGCCTTTTTCATGAAACGTTCATTTCTATGCAGTATACTATATTCCGTAGACCGGAGCAAGGAAAAAGTGTTCCGGCAGAAAGAGACTGGAGGAGTCCCATATGGATTACAATTACAATGGTTACGATCGAGGCTACACGGAGCCTGCCATGACCTCGGCTGACTATATGAACCGCACCTACCGCTGGATGGCGGTAGGCCTGCTCATCACCTTTGCAGCGGCGTTCGTTACAGCCGCTACCCCGCTGCTGTACGTCGTCAACTCGCTGTATCTGGTGTTCACCATCGCAGAGCTGGTGCTGGTGTATGTGCTCAGCTCCCGCGTGCAGAACATGTCGGTGGGCGGTGCAAGAGCCACCTTCTTTGCCTATGCACTGCTCAACGGCATGGTGCTGAGCTACTACTTCCTGATATTTGATCTGGGCACCCTGGTGCTGGCCTTCCTTGCCACCTCGCTGTACTTCGGCCTGATGGCGGTCTACGGCACTACTACCCACAAGGATCTGTCCGGCTGGGGTCCCAAGCTGATGATGGGCCTGTTCGCGCTCATCATCACCGGCTTTGTGGGCATGCTGTTCGGCATGAGCTTCCTTACCACGGTGCTGTACAGCGCTGTCGGTCTGGTGGTGTTCATGCTGCTGACCGCCTATGATACCCAGAAACTGAGCCAGATGTTCTCCTACTACGCCTATGACGGTGAGCTGGCCGAGAAGGCTTCCATTTACGGTGCACTGACGTTGTATCTGGACTTCATCAACATCTTCCTGTATGTTGTGCGCCTGCTGGGCATGAACAGCCGCCGCCGCAACTGATTTTTGATCCGCAAAGGCTCTCCCGAAAAGGGAGAGCCTTTTTGTTTGGTAATATCATTTAGAATATCCTCCGCTTCACTCTGGGTATCAGCACAGAAGGCCACAGAGGGAAGATGCATTTTCCGGCTGCGGCCCTTCCCGTGAAAGTGCAGGCCAGCCAGACCCGCAGGTCTGGCTGGGCTGCTATATTACAAAATATCATTTCCTCTAAATATGCCCAGAGCAACGCGGAGGGCATTTAAATAAAAGAATGCATAAAACCTGCCCTGCTGTCCCACACTAAGCCCAGAAGCAATGCGTACACAATGCAGCAGATGGGAGTAACGACAATGGAGCAGATCAAAAAGTTTTTGCGCAGCAGGGGCTTTACACTGGCACTGCTGGCCTGTCTCGTCGCAGCCGCAGCGGCGGGCGTGTGGGCAGTGCGCACCGTGCGGGATGAACTGAAAAAGAGCTACGACGACCTGACGACCCCGCAGGAGGAACCTGCCCCGGAGCCGCAGCTCACCCTTGACCCACAGGAGGACGATGTATGGCAGCAGCCCGTGACCGACGCCGCAGAATCTGCGGCAAATGTACCCAAGCCCGCATCCTCTGCGTCCTCTTCTGGGGCGCAGTCTGGCTCTGGTTTGGTGCACGAACCCTCCGCACTGCAGGGCGCATCCTCGCCTGCCAGCAGTTCAGCTGCGCCTGTCTCCACGCAGCCCGTCTCAGGCAGGGTCTTGAACGCCTACAGCGGCGATGAGCTGGTGTACAGCAGCACCCTTGGCGACTGGCGCACCCACAACGGTGTGGACTACGCCTGTGCGCAGGATGCACAGGTGTGTGCTCCCGCCGCCGGTAAGGTGACCGCCGTGGACACCGATAGCCGCTGGGGCAGTGTGGTGTGCATCGAGGACAGCGCCGGGCACCTGTGGCGGGTGTGCGGCACTGCCGACCCCACGGTGCAGACCGGCGATGAAGTGAGTGTGGGTCAGATACTTGGCCGTGCAGGCAGCATTCCCAACGAATGCGCCGAGGAGACGCATATCCATCTGGAAGTACTGCAGGGTGAGCAGTATCTTGACCCGGCAAAGCTGCTGAACTGATGCAGTTCGCCGTATCCCCTGCGTATTTTTCAGTAAAATATTCCAAGCAGCAAAAAATCGGAAAGGCCGTTCTGGTCTTTCCGATTTTTCATTCTATAGGATAGATGCAGGCTCAGGCATTTTCCAGCTCAACCACCGGCCAGCCCAGAAGGCGGATGGCTTCGCGGTCGTGGGTAGCCAGCAAGACAGGCTTTTCTCCGCAGCGCTCCCGCAGCAGCGCCGCAGCAGCGGCAAGGGTGTCCGGGTCCATTCCGGTAAAGGGTTCGTCTAACAGCAGCGTATCGCTGGCGGCCCACAAAGCCCGCAGCAGAGCCGTGCGGCGCTTCTGTCCGCCGGAAAGCCGTGCTGCAGGCAGGGCCAGTGCGGCAGCATCCATGCCAAGCTGTTGAAAATCTTCTATAATTTGCTCCTTGTATTGTTCTGCACTGCCGGGCAATACCAGCGTCACGTTCTGCACAGCTGTCAGCTGCGGGCAGAGCCGGTCTTCCTGAAACACTGCTGCCACCCGGCCAACGTCCTGTACTATGCCAGAAGTGGGTTCTTCCAGCCCCATGAGGATGCGCAGCAATGTGGTCTTGCCCCAGCCGCTGGGTGCCCACAGCACCGCCGGGCCTTTCACCGTGAGGCACAGGTCCCGGAACAGCGTTTTTTTCCCGAACTGTTTTGTCAGATGCTCGATGGTCAGCATTGCGGCACCTCCCCGGTCACGGCGCGGGTCACGCAGTCCAGAAGCAGCAGGAACAGCTTTTCAAACCCGGCGCTGAGCAGGATGATCACAAACGTCCATGCGAACAGCTCCCCGGTGGAAAGGGTGATCTTGGCCCGGTAGAGTGCATCGCCGATGCTGCCATTGGGCAGGCCGATCACCTCAGCGGCAACGCCGCTCTTCCAGCAGATGCCAAGGGCCACGCTGCATCCCTGCCGGAAGGCTGGCAGCACCGCAGGCAGCCACACCGCCCGCAGCCGTCGGCCCAGCGGAAGGTGAAACACCTTCGTCATCTCCAACAGCTGTGGGTCTGCGCTCTGGATGCCGGTGCGCACCGCACCGTACAGCACGGGCAGCACCATTAAAAAGCTGATGAGCACCGAAAGCGATGCCCCCCGCACCCACACCAGCGCCAGAATGATAAAGCTTGCCACCGGCGTGGCTTTGACCAGCTGCAGCACCGGAGCAAGCAGCACATCTGCCGTGTGCCACGCCTGTGCGGCCACAGCCAGCACGATGCTTACGGCCACGCCCAGCTCAAAACCCAGCAGAATGCGCCCGGAGCTGAAACCCACCCGCTGCCAGAACTCTGCCTGCGGCAAAAGCTGCAAAAGAGTGCGCACCGCCTGCACCGGCGAAACAAGGAACACCTCCTGTCCCACCGCCATGGCGGCGCACTGCCACACCGCCAGCCAGAAGGCTGCAGCGCCCAGCCGCTGAAAAAATTGTTTATGTTGGTTCATGGTTCTTTCCTGCTCCTGACGGTCTGAAATGGCCTCCGCTCTGCGGATCGTATAAGTATCATACCACATCTTTTTCCAAACGCCAATGACCCGTGCATCATGATGCATAAGAGCTTATCATGCCTGTCATTACTTTTCTTCATGTTTTTCTTTCTTGACATGAAATGCATAAAACGATAAACTGAACTGTATAAATCTCTGTCATCTTTGATGCAAGAAAGAAATGAGGTGTCTGTCCTATGCAGAAGCTCTCCGGCAAAAGCCTGCTTTTGGTCAGTTTTACGCTATTTTCCATGTTTTTCGGAGCCGGGAACCTGATCTTCCCGCCGCATCTGGGCGCACAGGCCGGTACCAGCCTCTGGCCTGCCTTTGCGGGCCTTGTCGTCAGCGCCGTCGGCCTGCCCATTGCGGGCGTGGTGGCTGTGGCACGGGCAGGCGGTCTGGATAAGCTTGCCGGCCGGGTGCATCCGGTGTTCGCCATGGTGTTCACCATTCTGGTGTATCTTTCCATCGGGCCCTGCCTTGCCATCCCCCGCACCGCCAGTACCTCCTTCCAGATGCTGGTGCCGCTGATAGGCGGCGGTACCGGGCTGCAGCTGGCCTACTCGGTGCTGTTTTTTGCAGCGGCCTTTCTGGTGGCGCTGCGGCCGGAAAAGCTTACCGACTGGCTGGGCCGCATCCTCTGCCCCTGCCTGATCGTGCTCATCGTGGTGCTGTTTGCCGGGTGTCTCATCCATCCGCTGGCGGCACACTACGGCACACCCAGCGCAGAGTACGCAGCCCTGCCCGCTGTGCAGGGCATCCTGTACGGCTACCAGACCATGGACACGCTGGCCGGGCTGAATTTTGGCGCGGTCATCGCCCTGAACATCCGCGCCCGGGGTGTCACAGAAAGCCGTGCCGTGGAGGGCGGCACCATCCGGGCCGGTTTTATTGCAGGCGGGCTGCTGCTGGTGGTCTACGCCATGCTGGGCCACGCCGGGGCCGAGACCGGCACGGTGTATCCGGGCCTTGCCACCGGTGCCGAGGTGCTCACCGCTCTGGCACAGCAGCTGTTCGGCCGGGCGGGCCTTGTGCTCATTGCGGCCATTTTTGTGATCGCATGCTTCAACACCTGCGTGGGCCTGATCGCCTGCGTGGGTCAGTATTTTCATCAGCTTCTGCCCCGCATCCCCTACCCTGCCCTTGCCGCTTTTTTTGCTGTGGCCAGTATGCTGGTATCGAACCTCGGCCTTGCTGCCATCATCCGGCTGTCCACTCCAGTGCTGAACGCCATTTATCCCGCAGCCATCGTGCTGATCCTGCTTTCCTTTATGCCGGGCCTTGAAAAGCACCGGGCGGTGTATCCGCTGTGCATGGGCCTGACCGCCCTGCAGAGCATCGCCGCTGCGCTGCCGCTGGGGGCAGTATCTGCCGCCGCCAACGCTCTGCCGCTGGGCAGCATGGGCTTTGGCTGGGTGCTGCCTGCGCTGGCCGGGCTTGCAGGCGGGCTGCTTTTAAACAAATCTGATCTGCAATAAAATAACCTGAAAGGCCCGGTTCCCATGTTACAGGGAGCCGGGCCTTTGCTATTTACTGCAGTTTTTTGCGTTTTTCGTAGTCGTTCAGGGCGGCAAGCGCTTCCTTTGCCATGGGCACCAAAGCTATCATGTTGAAAATGGTCATCAGGCCAATGCCAACGTCGCCCAGATCCCACACCACCGTGTAGGCCTGCATACCGCCGATCACCAGCATGGCCAGCGCGATCAGCTTATACACGGTCTGGCTCCACCAGTTGTCGCCGCACAGATAGGCCACATTGCCGCGGGCATAGTACAAAACGCCCAGAAAGGTGGAAAAGCTGAACAGCGCCAGCGTGGCCGCAATGAACACGACACCAAAGCCGCCCAGATGGTACTGCAGGGCAGTCTGCAAAAGGTCCATGCCCGCAAGTCCTTCTGTGATCTCCTGCGGCACCAGCAGCATCAAAAAGGCCGTGCAGCTGCAGATCACCACCGTATCGATCAGCACGCCCAGTGCCTGCACAAAGCCCATCTTGACCGGGTCGTCGCACTCTGCGGCGGCAGCTGCACAGGGTGCCGAACCGCTGCCCGCTTCGTTGGAGAACAGGCCGCGCTTGACACCGTTCATCAGCACAGCACCAAAGCCGCCAGCCACGGCCTGCCGCAGACCGAACGCTTCCGCAAAGATGCGCCCGAACACCGCCGGGAGCTTGGGCAGGTTGAACAGCACGATGCCCACGGTGATGACAAAATAGCACACCGCCATGATGGGCACCATCACGTCCAGACTTTTCACGGTGGCATTCTTGCGCAGCACGATCACCGCCGCAATGGCCGTGAGCACCAGTGTGGTAGTAAGCGGCGGAATATGGAACGCATTTTCAAACGCGGAACTGACCGAGTTGGAGATCACCTGACTGATGCCGCACCAGCAGATGAGGCCAGACACCGCAAACAGCGCCGCTACCACAGAGCGTTTGAGCTTTTTGCCGCGCCTGCGCTCCGCCAGCACATGCAGATAGTAGGCCGGTCCGCCGCGCCAGCCGCCGTACAGCGGGTCGGGCTGGCGGTATTTCTGGGCAAGGGTGGATTCGATAAAGGAGGTGGACGCACCCAGAATGGCAGTGACCCACATCCAGAACACCGCACCGGCACCGCCTGCAGAAACAGCGGCCACCACGCCCACCAGATTGCCCATGCCCACGCGGGTGGCGGTGGAAATGACCAGCGTCTGGAAGGAGGAAAGGCCGTCCCTGCCCTGCTTTTTCTCGCACACGGCGGCGATCATATCCCGGAACAGCCGCACCGGCAAAAGACGGGTGTGGCAGGGGAACCAGATGCCCGCCGTGAACAGCAGCACCACCATGAAGGAAATGCCGATGCCGCCGCCCAGCGGGATGGTGAATAGATCGCCCCACAGCAGGCGATAGACGGATTCGATAAGATTTACCAGCAAGGCAGATTCCTCCTGTAGATCAATGGAATGAAGACGATAACTTCATTATAGTACAGTACAGAAGAATTGTAAAATCTAAAATATTGATAGAAATAATCGATGGAACAGGATAACTTGACAAATCACATAGCTTCGATTATACTACAAACAGAAGGGGCGCTGACTGCAAAGGTCAGCTTTCCATCCCGTTAGTCAAAAAGATTGACCGCTCGAGTTGGGGAACTGTGAGGCGGTCAATCTTTTTTGTTATCATCGCTTTTTATCTGGGAAAACTTTGCCATGACCTCAACGGTCAGACGGATCACATCCACGACCAAGCTCAACAACGCGAGAATGAACGTGAGCAATGCGAGAGTCTCCAGCAGATTCATTCGATATCCCTCCCTTCGCCTTCAAGGCTCCGGGCAGGGTACTTTCAAAAAAGTTTCCTCCCGGACCTCTGCTTGTTCTATGTAGAAATAGAAAAACCAGCGATACGGGATAGAAAGCATGACCACCAATTTTGCAATCAGCGCCTTATTGTTATTTTAACACAATCTTTTTGGAATTACAACACAAAAGCCGCCCGGCGGTCATACCGGGCGGCGGAGGAAGATGCACGCTGCTGCGCGCAAAACAGAAGATTTTTACAGAATGTCGATGTACTCACCGGCCAGCGCCTTGTTCATGCTGCGCACGGCACAGAACTTGCCGCACATGCTGCAGGTGTCGCTGTGGTCGTCCTCCGGCAGGCGGGCATCGCGGATGGCCTTTGCGGTCTCCGGGTCCAGTGCGCAGGCGAACTGTGCATCCCAGTCCAGCACGCGGCGGGAATCGCCCATCTTATCGTCGATGTCCCGGGCGTGGGGGATGCCCTTGGCGATATCGGCGGCGTGGGCAGCGATCTTGGAGGCCACGATGCCCTGCTTCACATCGTCCACATTGGGCAGAGCCAGATGCTCGGCGGGGGTCACATAGCACAGGAAAGCTGCACCGCTGGCTGCAGCCACAGCGCCGCCGATGGCAGCGGTGATGTGGTCGTAACCGGGGGCGATATCGGTGACGAGGGGTCCCAGCACATAGAAGGGTGCGCCCATGCAGATGCTCTTCTGCACCTCCATGTTGGCAGCCACCTGATTCAGGGGCACATGGCCGGGGCCTTCCACCATCACCTGCACGTTGTGTGCCCATGCGCGCTTGGTCAACTCGCCCAGACGCACCAGCTCCTCGATCTGGCACACATCGGTGGCGTCAGCCAGACAGCCGGGACGGCAGGCATCGCCCAGCGAGATGGTCACATCATGCTCGGCGCAGATCTCGCAGATCTCGTCAAAGTGCTCGTAGAAGGGGTTCTCGTTGCCGGTCATGCTCATCCATGCAAACACCAGAGAGCCACCGCGGCTGACAATGTTCATCTTGCGCTTGTGCTTGCGGATCTGCTCGATGGTCTTGCGGGTGATGCCGCAGTGCAGGGTGACAAAGTCCACACCGTCCTCTGCATGCAGGCGCACCACATCGATGAAGTCCTGTGCAGTCAGCTCAGCCAGATCGCGCTGGTAGTGGATGACCGAATCGTACACCGGCACGGTGCCGATCATCACCGGGCACTCGTGGGTCAGCTTCTGGCGGAAGGGCTGGGTGTTGCCGTGGCTGGACAGATCCATAATGGCTTCGGCACCCATGTTGACGGCGCTCATCACCTTCTGCATCTCCACGTTGTAGTCCTTGCAGTCGCGGGAGACACCAAGGTTCACGTTGATCTTGGTGCGCAGCATGGAGCCGACACCCTCGGGGTTCAAACACTCGTGGTGCTTGTTGGCCGGAATGGCTACCTTGCCCTCGGCCACCCACTGGCGGATCTCCTCGGTGGTGCGATACTCTTTTTTAGCCACGATCTCCATCTGCGGCGTGATGATGCCCTTGCGGGCAGCATCCATCTGAGTGGTATAAGTCTGCATACGCTCTGTTCCTCCAAATGACAGTTTATCTCTGAACAGCAGGGTGCTGGTCATACATTGATGCGGGGGAGTCTGCGTGCCGGGAGCTTTCTCCTCGGACACGAATCGGGCCATTCCATCGCCCGCCCTACTGCCTGCGGCAGCAGGGTCCCACCCCAGCGGACGGTCCTCGGAGAAACTCCCGACCCGCAGGCAAGGGTGGCAGGCAAGTAGCCGTCATTCAGAAAAAACAGAACGTTCTGGATGCCGGCACCTGCGCAAAATACGCTTTTCATGTTGGTTTTCTCCATGAATTTTATAACGCGGCCCAAGGTGGTGTCCCCGGTTTGCCGCGGGATCGGTCAGATGATCTGCTCCGACAGGGCTTTCAACTCTTTGCACTCGGTCTCGATGTCGTCTGCTGCAAAGATGGCGCTCACAAGGGCCACGCCATCCACACCGGTGCCCTTGAGCTGCAGGATGTTCTCCTTGTGGATGCCGCCAATGGCCACCACCGGGATGTCCACGGCATCACAGATGGCCTTCAGGGTCTCGTGGGGCAGAACATCCACATCGGTCTTGGTATGGGTGGCAAAGGCTGCGCCCACGCCAAGGCAGTCTGCGCCGTGCTTGACGGCTTCCCGTGCTTCCTCCACACTGTGGACGGAAACGCCGATCATCATTCCCTCGCCCACACGGGCGCGCACCTGCGCTGCGGCCATATCCTCCTGCCCCACGTGCACACCCTCGGCATGGCAGCGGATGGCAATGTCCACATTGTCGTTCACAAAGAACGGCACGCCGTAGCGCTGGCACAGAGCATGGATCTCCACAGCCTCTTTCAGAAAGGCTTCGTCGTCCAGCTCTTTTTCACGCAGCTGCACACAGGTGACACCGCCCTTCAGGGCGCTCTCCACCTGTTCATAGAGGGTCTGCTTTCCCACCCATGCGCGGTCGGTGACGGCATACAGAAGCATGTTCTGCTTATCGCACTTCATAGTTTGCTCCTTCTTCCAGCTGAT
This sequence comes from uncultured Faecalibacterium sp., assembly GCF_900066275.1. Classification (NCBI taxonomy): domain Bacteria; kingdom Bacillati; phylum Bacillota; class Clostridia; order Eubacteriales; family Oscillospiraceae; genus Faecalibacterium; species uncultured Faecalibacterium sp. The sequence continues at coordinate 51,973 of NZ_FMFG01000009.1, forward strand.
CCGGGGTCATATTGTAAATGGCATCGATGATATAATTGCGGTAGGTGGAGTTGCCGTCCAGCGGGGTCAGGCGCTTGTGGGCGGTCTCGCCCGCAAGGCCCATGGCGCACACTGCGGCTGCAGCGGCTTCCAGCGGATGGCCGGGGTTTGCGGTGACGAACGCCGCCGTCAGGGCCGAAAGCTGGCAGCCCGTACCGGTGATGCTGCTCATCATGGCATTGCCGTTGCGGATGCAGTAGGCTTTTTCGGCATCCGCCACGATGTCGATGGCACCGGTAATGGCAATAACGGCACCCGTCTGGGCTGCAAAGGCCTTGGCAAAGGCCACGGCAGAATCCAGATTGGCCTCAGTAACTTTATCGGCCACATCGGCATCCACGCCCTTGGTGGTTCCCGCGCCGGAGGCCAGCGTTTTGATCTCCGAGATGTTGCCGCGGATCACGGTGAACTTTACGTCCCTGAGCAGGCGGAAAGCCGTGTCGGTGCGCAGGCGGGATGCACCCGCACCCACCGGGTCCAGCACCACAGGATGGCCCAGCTGGTTTGCCTTTTTGCCCGCCAGCAGCATGCTGGTGATGGTGCGGCTGTTCAGGGTGCCGATGTTGATGTTCAGACCGCCGCAGATGGTGGTGATATCCTCCACCTCGGCGGCATCGTCGGCCATGATGGGCGAAGCACCGCAGGCCAGCACCATGTTGGCGCAGTCGTTCACGGTGACGTAGTTGGTAATGTTATGGATGAGCGGGCAGGTGCGGCGCAGGTTCTCGAATTCTGTTTTGAACATTCGGGTGCCCCTCCGTCAGGAAAGACTGTTCTGCATGGAGCGCAGTGCGCCGGAGCGCTGCAGGCTGTACACCAGCACGCCCGCAATGATGGAACCCACTGCAGTGGAGATGAGGAACGGCACGATGTAGGCATAGAACGCGATGTCGCCGGCGCTCTTGCCCATGAGGAAAATGGCCACCGGGTAAGCGCACAGGCCGCCCAGAATGCTGGTGCCGAACACCTCGCCCACCATGGTGGCAAGGATGTTTTTGGTCTTATGGTACACAAGGCCGCACAGCAGTGCGCCGAACATGCTGCCGGGGAAGGCCATCAGGCTGCCCAGACCCAGCAGGTTGCGCAGCAGCGAGGCCACAAAGGCCACGCCCACGCCCCACCACGGGCCAAGCAGCACCGCGCAGGTCACATTGACCATGTGCTGGATGGGTGCACATTTGCTGCCGAACATGGGGAAGCTGAATACGCTGCCCACCACGCACAGAGCGCACAGCATGCCGGCCAACGCCAGCTTTTTCACAGAGAGTTTTTTCATAAGGCAAGGCTCCTTTCCAAACCTGCGGAAGCAGCAAAAACCATACAGCGCCTCCGCAAACAGCCCGCACCCGGTGCCAGACCCGGCGCAGGAACTATAAGAAGCGGTCGAGACTTGCTGGTCTCCTCTCACGCCGGAACACGGCTTCCCATCGCTGACGGTCACAAAGCTCAGGGCGCTCCCCCTCAGCTCGCTGCGGCACTTCCGCAGAAAAGTACAAGGCATCCTCCTTAATGGTAATAGGTACACAACAAAAAAACAGGAGACACCTTCCGCGGTGCCTCCTGCAAAAAATCATCCATTCTGACTTCCTACGGCGGCATTATCCGCATCAGGTAAAAGGGTCGAAGTTTAGGTACTTCCTCTCAGCCTGCTTCACAAGCTCCCCTGTATTTGATTGTGACTGTATTCTACACCCTTTGCGCACAAATTGCAAGAGGGGGCAAAGGCGCGCACAGCGGTGCAAAACGTTTTTCACGCAGGTTTTGGGGCGTTTCACGCAGGTTTTATTGAAAAAGAAGGTGAAATATGGCCTTTTTAAGGCGGACGCATCCCCCCCTTGTAAGCAAAAAGGAGGAATTCCATATGAAGCAGACGACCCTGACCCAAAGGCTGCTTTCGGCCCTCGTGGCGCTGTGCATGGTGCTGAGCGTGTGCGCACCCGCCTTTGCGGATGTGACCGACCCTGATATGGCCAAGGCCGCACAGTGGTGCACCGAGCAGGGCACCATGGGTGCCAAGGGCGACCGCTTTGAGCCCGAAGGCTGGACCCCGAAGTTCAAGGTGATCGAAGTGTGGAACAAGGCGTTCCCCGCAGCCTGATGCCGGCAGTGTGGATGCCGTGCTCGGTTCGGACCTTTTCCGTGAAAATGGGGCTGTTGCAAAATAGCTCTCTGAAAAAATCATGAACAAAACCCGGAACCTTTTCTCGGCCAAAACGGCTCAAAAAGGGTTCCGGGTTTTTGATGTTATGCTGTTTCCGCCTTATCCGTTCCACCCTCTGGCAGAGGGGTCCAGCATTTCGGCGGCAGAGTAAATGAGGGCGTTGCAGATGGCTGCAGCCACATTGCTGCCGCCCTTGCGGCCCATGGCGGCGATGGCAGGCACGCCGTATCGCTCGCAGGCGGCAAACAGTACTTCCTTGCTTTCCACCACATTCACAAACCCCACCGGCACGCCAATGACCAGTGCAGGCCGCAGACCGGCTTCCATTTCCTCCGCAATGGTCAAAAGGGCCGTGGGCGCATTGCCAATGGCCAGAATGGCCCCCGGGTGCTCCCGGGCAGCGCGGTGCATGGCGGCAACGGCACGGGTGGTGCCCGCCTGCTTTGCGGCTTCGGCCACAGCGGGGTCTGCCATGTAGCAGATGGCTTCACCGTTCAGTTTTTTCAGGCCCGGCTTTGTGATGCCCGCCAGCGCCATATTGGTGTCGGTAACGATGAAAGCACCCGCGTGCAGGGCCTTGACTGCGGCTTCCACCGCGCCGGGTGTAAAGCGCAGATTTTTGGCATAGTCGAAATCCGCGGTGGTGTGGATGACCCGCTTGACCACCGCAGCCGTCTCCGGCGGCGGGGTCAGGCCCAGCTCGTCCAATTCCCTTGTGATAATGGAGATGCTCGTCCGTTCAATGTCGGCGGGCAGATGATGCTGCGGTGTCATGTGTTGTCTCCTTTTTGCATTCCCATGGCGGCATAGATGGCGGGCATATCCAGTGCCGCGCGCACACCATCGGCAAGCAGATCAAACTGCTGCTGACGGTACTGCTCCATGGGGATAAGCTCGGCCCCGGCCGGATCGATGCCCTTCCGTTTGCACAAAAATGCGGTCAGTTTTTCGGTCAGTTCGCCGGTGTCGAACAGGCCGTGCAGGTAGGTACCGAATACACCGTCCTGCACACAGCCCTCCGGCGTGCCGTCTGCAAGGATGCAGAACGCACTGCCCCGCACCTCGGTGCGGCCTGCGTGGATCTCGTAGCCCGTCAGCTTTGCGCCTGCAAAGGGTTCTGTGGTCACACAGGCTGCGGTCTGGGTCAGGTGCTTTTCGGTGCCGAACACCGTCGTGGTGGGCAGCAGGCCAAGGCCCCGCAGGGTGCAGGGGGTGCCGCTCTCCTCCCCTGCCGGGTCGCAGAGCTGTTCGCCCAGCATCTGATAGCCGCCGCACACGCCCAGCACCGGCGTACCGGCTGCCGAAAGCCTGAGCACCGCCGCTTCCAGTCCGCTTTCCCGCAGCCAGCGCAGGTCGTCCATGGTGTTCTTGGTGCCGGGCAGGATGACGAGATCCGGTGCACCCAGCTGGCGGGTGCGCTGCACATACCGCACGCCCAGCAGCGGGTGCTGTTCCAGCGGGATAAAGTCGGTGAAGTTGGACACATGCGGCAGGCGCAGGATGGCGATATCCAGCGGCTTGACCGCAGCTTTTGTATCCAGCCGGTCGGAGAGGGAATCCTCGTCCTCGATCTCCACCCGCAGGTACGGCACTACGCCCAGCACGGGCAGGTGCGTTTTTTCTTCCAGCATGGCAAGGCCGGGCCGCAGGATCTCCACATCGCCCCGGAACTTGTTGATGATGAGCCCCCTGATGCGGGCACGCTCGTCGGCTTCCAGCAGCTCCACAGTGCCGTACAGCTGGGCGAATACGCCGCCGCGGTCGATATCGCCCGCCAGCAGCACCGGCGCATCCACCATCTTTGCAAGGCCCATGTTCACGATATCGTCGGCTTTCAGGTTGATCTCCGCCGGGCTGCCCGCGCCTTCGATCACGATAATGTCGTTCTCGGCGGCAAGGCTGTTGTAGGCTTCCAGAATGTCCGGGATAAGGCTGCGCTTCATTTTAAAATAGGCGGCGGCAGGCATCTGGCCCCGGGCCTTGCCGTTCACGATCACCTGACTGCCCACATCGCTGCTGGGCTTGAGCAGGATGGGGTTCATGCGCACATCCGGCTCCACGCCTGCAGCCTGTGCCTGCACCACCTGAGCACGGCCCATCTCTGCACCGTTGCGGGTGACGAAGCTGTTCAGGGCCATGTTCTGGCTTTTGAAAGGGGCCACGCGGTAGCCATCCTGCGCAAAGATGCGGCACAGCGCCGCGCACAGCAGGCTTTTGCCCGCACCGCTCATGGTGCCCTGCACCATAATGCATTTTGCCTTGCTCATTGTGCCACCTCCGGCAGGGTTTCGGCCAGCAGTGCAAGCAGCTGCCGGTTCTCGTTTTCTGTGCGCACGGCGGTGCGGTACCAGCTGGCATCAAGGCCCGGATAATTGCCGCAGCTGCGCAGTACCGCACCCTTGCGGCGCAGCGCTTCGCCCAGCGCTTCCGGCGCGCGGAACAGCAGATAGTTAGCCCGGCCCTCGATCACCCGCAGGCCCAGCGCCCGCAGGCCGTCTGCCAGCACAGGCCGCTGTGCTTCGATCAATGCACGCACCTTCGCCACATATTCCGTCTCGTCCAGCGCAGCAATGCCCGCCGCCTGTGCCAGACTGGAAACCGCCCACGGCTGGCCCGCTGCCCGCATCCGGGCAAGCAGCTCTGTATCAGAGCACAGGCAATAGCCCAGACGCACGCCTGCCATGCCGTAAAGCTTGGTGAAGGCTTTTAAAATAATCAGTTTTTTGCTGTTTTTCAGCAGATGCTTTGCCGAAAGGCCTTCGCCCTCCGGCAGAAAATCCAGAAAGCATTCGTCCACGGCCAGTACCGCACCCACGGCTTCGCATCTGCGCAGCAGCGCCTCCACAAGGGCAGGCTCTGCCAGCTGGCCGGTGGGGTTGTTGGGCTGACAGAGGAACACCATATTTGTACCCGGGTGCACCGCGTTCAGGAGATCTTTCGTCACCGCAAAATCGTTTTCTTCCCGCAAAAAATGCCGTTCCACCGTGCAGCCTGCCGTTTCAAGGGCGGTGGCATACTCGGCAAAAGTGGGGGCCGTTACCAGTGCAGTGCGGGGCTTTGCAGCCAGCGCCAGCCGGAAGATGAGGTCTGCCGCGCCGTTGCCGCACAGCAGCCATTCGGCGGGCACTCCCTCAGCCACCGCCAGTTTTTCACGCAGGGCCCGGCACAGCGGGTCGGGGTAGCGGTCTGCCGTGGCAAGCGCTGCCGTAATGGCCTTTGCCACCCCTTCCGGCAGGCCCAGCGGGCTGACATTGGCCGAAAAATCCAGCGGGTCGCGGCCAAACTCGGCGCGGTAGCCCGCCCAGTCGCCGCCATGGGTCAATTGTTTCATGCAAGGAACCCCCGTATTGCTGCACCCCATGCCAGCGCAAAGCCGCTTGCCACATACATCATGCGGTTGGCGCGCAGGATGTCCTGCGGCTCAATGGGGCGCAGGGCATCACCGATGGTAGGCTTGGGGTAATATTCGCCAAAATAGTAAGCCGGGCCGGCCAGCTGCACGCCCAGTGCACCGGCGCAGGCGCTTTCGGTCTGGGCGCTGTTGGGGCTGGCGTGGTTGTGCCGGTCCCGCCGCCAGATGCGCCATGCGCCCTTGGCATCGTTGCCGGTAAAGGCCGCAGCGGCCACCCACAAAAAGGCGGCAATGCGGCTGGGGATGTAGTTTGCAAGGTCGTCCAGCTTCGCGGCTGCGCGGCCAAAATAAAGGTACTTCTCGTTCTTGTAGCCCAGCATGCTGTCCATGGTGTTGATGGCCTTGTAGGTCAGCGCCAGCGGTGCCCCGCCGATGAGCATATACAGCAGCGGCGCAATGACGCCGTCGCTGGCATTTTCGGCCACCGTTTCCACCGCAGCTTTGGTCACACCCTCTGCGGTCAGGTTCTGGGTGTCGCGGCCCACGATGCGGCTCACGGCTTTGCGAGCGGCGGGCAGGTCGTTCCGGACCAGCTCGTTATACACATTTGTGCTCTCCTGCGCAAGGCCCCTTGCCGCCAGCGCCTGCCCGCACCAGAACATCTGCACCGCAAGGCCCAGCCACGGGCTGAGCTTTGCCGCCGCCAGACACACAAGGCTCGTGACCAGAAAGGTGCCCACCGGCAGGCAGAACGCCGTCACGGCACCGCCCAGCAGCTCGCCCTGCGGGGTGCCGGGCAGGCGGGCACGCAGGAATTTTTCCAGCCGGGAGATGCATCTTCCCATAAGCACCACCGGGTGCGGCAGCCACGCCGGGTCGCCGAAGAGGGCGTCCAGCACAAAACCGCCGACAACTGCCTGAAGGATCATGCCCTGCTCTCCTTTGTGTACTGGACGGTCTTTACGAGATACAGCAGATGCTTTTCCGTCCAGTCCTTTGCATCCAGCACAAAGCCGCCCGCGTTGGGTCCGCACCATGCGTAATAGTCCCTGTGGGGGACGGCAAACCGCTCCATGGCGGCCATCTGGGTGCCGCCGTGGGCCAGAATGACCAGCCGTTTTTCGCCTGCGGCAAGAGCTTTATCGATCAGCTCTGCCACGGTGCGGCAGATGCGGTCTGAAAAATCCGTCTTGCGCTCTCCATCCGGGCAGGGGCTTTCGCAGTTGGCCTTCACCCATGCCTGATACTCGGGGTCCTTTTCCATCTCGATGAAATTGCGGCCCTCAAAGCTGCCAAAGCACATCTCTTTCAGGCCGTCCACCGGCACAAGCTTTGCCTCCGGGAACAGGATGCGCGCCGTCTGGCTGGTGCGCTGCAGGGTGGAAACATAGACCACATCGGGGTCAAAATCTGCCCGGCGCAGCTGGGCAGCGCCTTCGGGTGAGAGCGGGATATCGCGCTGGCCCTGATAACGCTTCTGAGCGTTGTATTCCGTCTGGCCATGACGCAGAAGATAGATCAGCATTGAGACAATTCTCCTTTCAAAACCGTGGGGATGCCGCAGAACATCTGCACCACGCACTCTGCCCGTGCGGCCAGCAGGCAGGCAAGCCTGCCCGCCGCCTCGCGGTCTGCGCGCTGTTTGACATCCATCGGCACAACACCGCCGCCTACCTCGGTGGCGATGAGGATATCGTATTCATGGGCAAGCTTGTCTGCCAAGGCAGGCAGGTCGGCGGCATCGGCAGCCAATACCTGCACGTCCGAAAGACGCTTGCCTGGAAGTGTTTGCGCAAAGGTGCGCTTGCCGCTGTAGAGCGGCCCGGTAATAAAGATCATAGCAGCCCTCCCCACTGGCAGGCACACAGCGCCGCCAGCATCCAGAGCTCGGCCTTTTGCAAAAACCACCCGGCAAGGTCGCCGGTGATGCCGCCGAACTGTTTCCGGCTCACGGCATGGTAGCGCCAGAGCACCGCCAGCGCTGCCAGCACCAGCGCCCAGCCGCCCAGCGCCGCCATGCCCACGCACAGCACTGCGGCCAGCACCGCCAGCACCCGGCGCACCACAGTTTTGTCTGCTGCAGTGGAAAAGGTGTGTGCAAGACCGGTGTTTTTTGCCATGGGGAACGATGCCACCGCAAGGCCCGAAAGCGCCCGTTCCAGCACCAGTGCCAGAACCCACAGCACACCCACGCGGGGTGTAAAACTCACACAGGTGCACAGGGCAAAATAGGCCAGAAAATAGCTGCACAGCCGGATAACCGCAAAGGCACCGCAGTGGGGGTCTTTTAATATTTCCAGCTTCTTTTCTCGGTCGCCGTAGCTGGAAAGGGCATCGCAGGTGTCGGCATAGCCGTCCAGATGGATGCCGCCGGTGATCCATACCGGGATCAGCGCAAAGCCCGCCGCCTTGGCAAGGCCCGGCAGGGGCAGCGCGCCACACGCACACCACGCCGCACCAATAACGACACCAATGAGCGGGAAGGCGCACATGGCGTAGCGCATATTTTTTTCGTTCCATTCGAACTGCGGCACCGGGATGGCCGAAAACATGGCAAAGGCCACCGCAATGGTCTGCAAAACGATCATTTTTCCACTCCTTTATAGTACACGGGGATGCCGCATACCACCCGCACCACCGCATCTGCCCGGGCGGCAAAGGCATTGTTTACCTGCGCCAGTGCCAGCAGATAGCGGCCTGTGTCACCGGCATAGTCGGCCCCGCCGCTGAACACCTCGTTGGAAACAACGATGAGGTTTTCGCACTGGGCTGCAAGGCTTTCCAGCCCGTGCAGGATGGCTTTGGCCGCGTTTTCCCCTGCTCCCTCCGGGTCGTACAGCTCGTTGGCGGCAAGGTTGCCAAGGTCTTCCAGCAAGGCGGTGCCCCGCGCAGGCAGGCGCACATTGTCCAGATGCAAAGGACACTCCACCGTCACAAACTGCTTTGCGGCCCGCATTTTGCGGTGCTTTTCCACCCGGGCGGCACACTCGGCATCCCACACCTGCATGGTGGCAAGATAGTAGCGGGGGCCGGTGGTCCTGAGCACAAGGCTCTCGGCATATTCACTTTTGCCGCTGGCTGCACCGCCCAGCACCAGCGTCAACATTGGGGCGTATACGGCGCAATGCCGCCCTCCGCAAAGGAGTAGCACCCGCCGTATACGGCCAGTGCCATATCCCACAGCGGGATGCTGGCCACCGCGCCGGTGCCCTCGCCCAGATGCAGCCCCGCCGTAATGATGGGTGCCTTGCCCAGTGCTTCCAGCACGATGCGCGCGGCAGGCTCTGCCGAGCAGTGGCTTGCAAACACAGCCTTTGCCGCCGCCGGACACAGCCGCACGGCGCACAGCGCGGCCACCCCGCTGATAAAGCCATCTGCCAGCACCGGCACACCGGCCAGTGCACCGCCCAGAAACACACCGCACAGGCCCGCGATATCAAAGCCGCCAAGCTTTGCAAGAACATCCAATGTGTCTTCCGGGTCCGGCTCATTGCAAAGGATGCCGCGGCAGATGGCATCCACCTTACGGGCAAGCCCTTCGTCCGAGAGGCCCGCACCGCGCCCGGTCATAAGCTCCACGGGCTGGCCCAGCAGCACCGCCGCCACCGCGCTGGAGGTGGTGGTATTGCCAATGCCCATTTCACCGGTGGCAATGAGCCTGTAGCCATCCTCTGCCAGTTCCCGGGCAAGGGCAATGCCCTCCCCAATGGCCTGCACGGCCTCGGCCCGGCTCATGGCAGGGCCTTGGGTAAAATCCGTCGTGCCTGCGGCAATGCGGCAGCTGCGCACGCCGGGCACCGGTTCGCCTGCCATGCCCATATCCACGGGCAGAACATCGCAGTGGGCCGTGCGGGCCATCTGGCACACACTGGTGCGCCGCATGGCAAGGTTTTCGGCCACGGCACGGGTCACTTCCTGCCCGGTCTGGCTCACGCCCTGCGCCACCACGCCGTTATCCGCGCAGAGCACCACCACCACCCGGCGGGAAAGATCAAGCTCCGCACTGCCGGTAAGGGCGGCGGCATCCTCCAGCATGGTCTCCAGCCGGCCCAACCCGCCCAGAGGCTTTGCAAGGCTGGCCCAGTGGGCGTGTGCCGCCGCGCGGGCAGCTTCGTTGGCAGGGGTGATACCCGCCAAAAGTGCATTCAGTTCCGTTTCGGTCATTTTGGTCATCCTTTTGTTTTGCTGTATCGTTCTGCCGCGCGCACAAAGCGGCCCGGCAGGGGCGTGCCCGCCCAGTATAAATGCGGGAAGCCCGCATAGAAATTCTCGTTTGCAAAGCCGCATTCCCACTGCATTTTTTCGTTTTTGCAGGCAGTAAATGCAGTGCCGTTTGCGGTGGAATCCCAGTGGTGGAATTCGTGGATGGGCAGCGTTTCTCCGGCGCAGAAGAGCATACTGTCCGCCTTGGCAGTCATTTCGGCATAGCCAAAGCGCACCAGCCTTCCCACCCGGATGCCATCGCCCGGCAGAACGTCTGCCATGGGCCACGCCTTACCGTCGGCATCCTCAAGGCTCCGGCCCAGATACAAAAAGCCGCCGCATTCGGCCGCTATGGGCAGGCCCGCCTGCACGGCCTGCCGGATGGAAGCCAGCATGGTTTTGTTTTCACTCAGCGTTTTGGCGTACAGCTCCGGGTAGCCGCCGGGCAGATACAGCCCGCCTATATTTTCCGGCAAAACCGCATCCTGCACCGGGCTGAAAAGCACAAGCTCCGCCCCGGCATCCCGCAGTGCGTCCAGCGTTTCGGCATAGGTAAAGCAGAACGCCTCGTCCTTTGCCACCGCAATGCGGACGGATGTGGGTGCAGCTGCTCCCGGCAAAGCTTCCGGCGCAGGCTTTTCGGTCAGCACGGCAAGGCGCTGCCAATCCAGCACCAGTGCATCGGCCAGCAGGGCGATCTTTTCCTGCAGGTCGGCAATTTCATCTGCAGTCTTCAGGCCGAGGTGTCGGCTTTCTACCGCTGCCTGCGGCAAATGGGGCAGATAACCCAGCACCGGCAGGCCGGTCTCCCTTTCCAGCAGGGCCTTGAGCATTTTATACAGTTTTTCGGAACAATCATTGAGCAGGATGCCCGAAACATGGCTGTTTTTGCGGAAGTTCACAAGGCCCTGAATTTGCGCGGCCAGCGTCACGCTGGCACCCTTGGGCTGTACCACCAGCAGCACCGGCAGGCCCAGCGTATCCGCCAGTTCCCAAGCGCTGGCACGGGTGGTCAGGCCCTGACCATCATAAAAGCCCATAGCGCCCTCGCACACGGCGGCACCATGCCCGGCGGCATAGCGGGCAAAAATGGCCCGCACCATATCCCTGTTGGAAAGAAACAGATCCAGATTGTGGCTGTCCACCTGCAGAGCCGAGCGGTGGAACATGGGGTCGATGTAGTCCGGCCCGCTTTTGAACGCACAGGGGTCGGCCCCGCGCTTTTTCAGCGCCGCCAGCACTGCGCAGGCAACAGTGGTCTTGCCGCTGCCGGAAGAAGGCGCAGCGATGAGGAATTGCATCATTTGCGTGTACCCGTAATGAGGAAGATGGGGTTATTGGCCATGAGCAGGTGCAGTCGGCCCGCCGGTTTTGTGCGGCTGACGGCGATCTGCGTTACCTCTGCGGTCAGGCCCCGGGCCGTGAGAGCGGCAATGGCAGCGCCCAGCGTTTCCAGCGCAATGGCCGAAATGCAGATGCGTGCGTTCGGATTCTTGCCGAGCACTTCATCCAGCACGGCTTCCATGCCGCCCTTGGTGCCGCCGATGAACACGGCATCCGGCGCAGGCAGGTCTGCCAGCACATCCGGTGCGCGGCCCTCGATGAGGATGAGGTTGCAAGCGTGGAACTTTGCCCGGTTTTTACGGATCAGTTCACAGGCATCCGGTTCACACTCCACGGCGTAAACGCGGCCTTTGGGTGCCGCCAGCGCAAGCTCCACGCTCACACTGCCGGTGCCTGCGCCCACATCCCACAGAGTGTCGGTGGGCATTACCGCCAGCTTTGCCAGCGCAGCAGCGCGCACCTCCTGCTTGGTCATGGGCACCTCGCTCCGGATGAAGCTTTCGTCCGGGAAGCCCGGCGCACGCAGCTGCGGCAGATCAAAGTTTTCCACCAGAAGCACGCTGAGTGGTGCAAAGCTCTGCCCCGCCAGCTCTGCAGCAGAACCGTAGCGGATGGCTTCCGCTTCGGTGCCAAGGTTTTCGCCCACCACGCCGTGGGCTTCGCCCATACCGGCATCGGTCAGCTTCTGGCACAGAGAGGCGGGCGTTTCAGTGCCGCCGGTGAGGAAGAACACCGAACGGTTCATCATGCACTCGGCCACCGGGTCGCAGGCACAGCCATGGGCCGAGACCAGCTTCCAGTCCTGCCACGGTCGGCCCAGCGCCGCTGAAAGCAGCTGGATGCTGGAAACGCCCGGATACACCCGCGCGGGGATGCCCAGCGCCCGCAGCGGCGTGAGCAGACCGGACGCACCGGAGTAAAATCCGGTATCGCCGCTGTAAAGCACGGCAGCATCCTGCCCGGGGTTTTGTGCCAGTGTTTCCAGAATGTCAGCGGGCTGGTAGAGCGCGAACTGCCGGGCCATGCTGTCTGCAGGCAGGCCCGCCAGCAGCCGCTTTGCACCGAACACAAGGCCCGCGCTGCGCACAGCCTGCTGCGCCTGCGCCGAAAGGGCTTCCCATTTTCCGCTGCCCATGCCGATCAGTGTGACCATTGCAAAATCTCCTTGCAATACGCTAAAATTTGTGTTTCCGTCTCGCCAGTTTCCGGCGGGCGGCGCAGCACCACCAGCTGTGCGCCGGTATCGGCAGCGGCCTGCACCTTCTCGGCAAAGCCGCCCGCTGCGCCGCCGTCCTTGGTGACGAGGTACCGGATCTGGAACTGTGTTATCAACGCCTTATTCAGCGCCAGACTGAACGGCCCCTGCATGGCAATGATGTTCCGGTGCGGGACATTGGCCGCTTCACAGGCGGCAATGCCCTCCGGCGTGGGCAGGACGCGCGGGTAAAGCCGCGCCGGTTCCATCCCGGCAAACACAGCCAGCTCCTTGGCACCGGTGGCAAGCAGGATATTGCCCTCTGTCCCGGCCAGATATTCTGCAGCCTGCGCTGCTGTTTCAAACACCGCACAGCCGGGCGGCAAGGGGCTTTGCGCACGCAGTAGGCGGCGGTATTCCACGCCCGCCTGCACCGCTGCAGCGCGGATGTTCCTGGTGGCATCCACTGCATAAGGGTGGGTGGCATCCACGCAGAGATCAGCTCCCGCCAGCAATGCCGCCATGGCATCCGGCTGCAGCCGCCCGGCGTGCACCGTGATGCCCGCCATTTCGCCCTGCTCCTCGGCCCCCAGCGGCGTTGCCACGCACACCGTTACCGCAACGCCAAGCTCTGCCAGCTTTTTGGAGAAGCGGCGGCCCTCGGTGGTGCCGCTGAACACGACCGCCTTCACTTACGGTACCCCCGCGGCGTGACCATCCGGCCCGAAAGGGCGCGGGTATTGCTGTTGCCGATATACACGGTGGTGAACATATCCACCGGCGTGTTTTCCAGCTCGGCCAGCGTCAGCACCCGGGCGCTCTGGCCCTCGCGGCCAATGTTGCGCACAAGGCCGCAGACGGTATCATCCGCCTTGCCGTTTGCGCGCAGGATGCGCACTGCCTTTTGCAGGTAGTCCGGCCTGCCCTTGGAAGAAGGATTATAGAGTGCAGCGCAGAAATCTCCCTGCGCGGCGCAGGCCAGCCGCTTTTGGATGACCTCCCACGGGGTAAGCCGGTCGGAAAGGGAGATCACGCAGAAATCGTGGGCCAGCGGCGCGCCCAGCACAGCCCCGCCGCTGAGGGCGGCCGTAAGGCCGGGCACCACTTCTACGGCAACGTCCGGGTAATCCTGCGCCAGTTCCAGCACAGGGCTGGCCATGCCGTAAACGCCTGCGTCGCCGCTGCACACCATCACCACGCGCCTGCCGGTATTCGCCTTTTCCAGCGCCCAGCGGCAGCGGTCGATTTCCTTGGTCATGCCGGTGGAATAATATTCCTCACATGGGAACTCCGGCTCGATCAGATCAAGATAAAGTTTATAGCCGCAGATGGCATCTGCGTGTTCCAGAACGTTCTGGGCTTCCTGTGTCAGGTAGTAAACATCTCCGGGGCCAATGCCCACCACGTAGACTATCTTTTCCGGTTCGTCGATCTCAAATTCCATCGGGTCAAACATTCTGCCACCTCCAGTCCGGGGCATAGGGCCGCACGGCCAGCGCAAAGGTCACGCCGGTATGGGCATATTTGTGAAAAACGAGTGTCCCGTCTGCGGCCAGCACTGCCGACCGTTCACAGACATTGTCCACGCCGGTAACGCTCTGCACAAAGGCCGAAGGCGTAAAGCTGCCGGGGGCGGCACGCAGCTGTTCCGCTGTGAAAAACTGCACCGGCCAGCTGTGGCTCTTACAGAAGGTCAGCAGGCCCGCCTCGTTTTGTTTTAAGTCGATGCTTGCCGCCGCCGTGATGCATTGCGGCGCAAGGCGGTTCTGGGCACAGAAAGCTGCAAAGGCTTCGGCCAGCGTTTCGGCGCTGGTGCCGCGTTTGCAGCCCACGCCCAGCACGCCGATGCGCGGCACCAGATGCAGCGCATCCCCCGCCGGGCAGAGGGTGAGGGCAAAGTCCGGGGCATCTCCCGCCGTGATCCCATCAGGCGGTGCACCCGCAATGGGCCAGTCGGATGCAAACTGCACCGTTTTGCCCGCCAGCAGTGCACCGCTGACAAGCTTGATGCGCTCCGGCTCCAGCACGGTGCAGTTCTGGTGCTTTGCCCACTCGTCCACCGCAAACACACCGTTTGCGTCGGTGGCTGTGGTGATCACCGGCACCGCACCGCACACAGCGGCAAGCGCCCGGGCAAGGTCGTTGGCACCGCCCAAGTGGCCTGAGAGGATGGGCACGGCAAAGCGGCCGCACTCGTCCAGCACCACAACGGCAGGGTCCTGTGCCTTGCTTTGGCAGTGGGGCGCAACGGCCCGCACCGCAATGCCCACAGCACCTACAAAAACAAGGGCATCGCTCCCGGCAAACTGGCGGGCCGTCCAATCGGCAAGGTGCACCTGCCCGGCTTCATGGCCGCAGCGGGTCACACTGCCGGGATATGCCGCCGCCAGTTTTTGGGCCAGTGCAAGGCCCTTTGCCGTAAAGGCAAGGTAGGCCCGGGTCACTGGTCTGTCCCCTTGCGGAACTCGGTGGTAAAGGCCGGGTCGTAGAGCTTGCTGCGCTCATAGTTCCGGCCCAGAAAGCCGCCTGCCACAATGAGCGCCGTTTTGGTGATGCCCGCTGCATGAACGCTTTCCGCCAGCGTACCTACGGTGCAGCGAACCGTTTTTTCTTCCGGCCATGTGGCCTTATACACCACCGCTGCCGGGGTATCCGGCGTATAGGCACCGCCTGCCAGAAGCGCCTGCTGTACTTTGTCCACAAGGCCGATGGATAGGAAAATGACCATCGTTGCCCCGTGGGCGGCAAGGCTTGCCAGCTTTTCTTTTTCCGGCACCGGGGTGCGGCCCTCCATGCGGGTGATGATGACGGTCTGGCTGACGGTGGGCAGCGTGTACTCTGCATTCAGTGCCGCCGCTGCACCGCAGAAGCTGGACACACCGGGGGTATCATCGTAGGGAATGCCCTCGGCGTCCAGCACATCCATCTGCTCCCGGATGGCACCGTAAAGGCAGGGGTCGCCGGTGTGCAGGCGCACGGTGATCTTACCCGCAGCTTCCATCTGCCGCATCACATCCAGCACCTGCTCCAGCGTCATTTCAGCGCTGTTATAAATGGCGCAGTCTGCCTTTGCAAGGCCCAGCAGGGCCGGGTTCACCAGACTGCCCGCATAGATGATGCAGTCGGCTTTCTGAAGCAGGGCCGCGCCCCGCCGGGTGATGAGGTCCGGTGCGCCGGGGCCTGCACCAACAAAATGTACCATAACGTTACTCCTTTACCAAAACGGTGGCAAAATAACCGGCCTGTTCCTGCGGCCGCTCAAGGGAAAGATCCGGGTAGACCCGCTCGTCCGGCAGACCGCAGTTGCACACAAGTGCGCTTTTTTTCAGCTTATCTGCCTGCTGCAGGGTATCCAATAAGACAGGCAATTGCCTGCCGGCTTTCATCAATACCTTGGTGCCGGGCATTTCCAGCACGCGGTCTGTCCAGCCGCCGGGCGCAATGGTAAGCGGCGTATCCATGCCGCCGGTCAGCGGCACATTCAGCCGCGCCGCCGCCGCACAAAAGCTGGGCACGCCTGCCGCCATGGCGGTGGCATAACCCCCGGCCTGCAAGATCTCCTGCAGGTAAGCAAAGGTGGCATAGATGGAAACATCACCGATGTTCAGCATGGCAACGTCCTGCCCGGCATCCAGATACTGCCGCACCGCGGCGGCGGCTTTTTCGTGCGAAGCCGCCAGCGCAGCCGGGTCACGGCTCATGGCAAAGTACAGCGGGACGATGGTCTTGCCGTCCAGCGCTTCTCCCAGCGCACTGCGGGCGATGTCCAGCGCCAGCATCTGGCCGGAATCAGTCTGCGGCGCAGCCAGCACCGGGCACTGCCGGATGAGCCGCACAGCCTGCAGCGTCATCAGCTCCGGGTCGCCGGGGCCGACGCTGACACCGTAAAATGTACCTTTCAGTTCTGCCATTCCTGCATCAGCTCCTTTGCCGTTTTTGTCTCGCCCAGCGGGCCGTGCTGGTTGGAGAACAGCACCGCGCCCACCCGGAACGCCCCGCCTGCCCGTCGGTCCAGATGCATCTGGATGGCGGCAAGGATGCTTTCCAGCACCGGTGCACGCAGCTGTGCGCCGTCCAGAATGTCAAGGCAGGCATCGGTGGTGGCGGCATCCATCAGGGCAGCGCACACTTCGCGCCGGGCCCCGCACAGCGCCGCATGGGCACAGAACACTTCAGCGCGGCCATCCGCCGTGTGGGAGTGGGTGTTCATGACCCCTGCCGCCAGCTTGCAGAGCTTGCCCACGTGGCCTACCAGAAGCACTTCCTCAAATTTGGCCGTGGCAGCCATATCCAGCGTATCCCCGATGAAGTTGGAAGTTTTGACCACCGGGAACCGCTCGAACTGCGGCAGAGCGCCGGCCAGATAATCCAGCCCGTAGTTGCCGGGGGCCAGCACCAGCCGCCGGGGGCCGGGGGCATTTTTTGCACGCAGTGCGGCCTGATTCATTTCCAGCTGGATGGTATCCAGAATCGCCTGCTGGCTCATAGGTTCCACGATGCCGCTGGTGCCCAGAATGGAAAGCCCGCCCTCCACCCCGATGTGCGGGTTGAAGGTGCGCTTTGCCGTCTCGGCACCGCCCTCGATGGAAATGGTCACTGCAAAGCCGCCAGTGTAGGCAGCATTTTCAGCTTCCCGTTCCAGTGCCTCGGCGATCATCCGGCGCGGCACATGGTTGATGGCGGCTTCGCCTACGGGCTGGTCAAGGCCGGGCTTCGTCACCCGGCCCACCCCCTCGCCGCCAAAGATGCGCACGCCGGGGGCATCCGGTTCCAGCACCACTGACGCGATCACCGGCAGGCCCGTGGTCACGTCCACATCGTCGCCGCCGTCCTTGCGGATGGCACATACCGCACCGGCATCCGTTCTGCGGCAGTAAATGGGTGCCACCTCCACCACAATGCCCTTGGGCGTGCGCAGAGCCACCGTTTCCGGTTCGCGGCCGGTCAGCAGCAGACGCGCCGCCCCGGCAGCCCCCAGCGCGGCACAGGTGCCGGTGGTATAGCCGCAGCGCAGCAGCTTCTGCCCGCTGCGGACGTAATGTTCAAACTGAGGTTTTCCGGCGGGTGCCTTTTCGGCTTCCGGCTCCGGTGTGCCGAACAGAGCCGTGTACTGCTGTTCGGTCAGGCCGTACAGGGTGCGGATATTCTCCGGCTGAAACGCCTGTTCCGGGGTCAGCACGCCGGAAACACCTGCGGGCGAAACGCACACCACCGTGTCCGCTATTTTTTCGGCCAATTCCAGCTCGTGCAGGCTCAGGATCACCGCCAGCTGGCCGGTATGGGCCAGCTCCTTTAAAATGGTGAGCAGCTCGATCTTGCCCTTGATATCCAGAAAAGAGGTCGGCTCGTCCAGCAGGATCACTTCCGGCTGCTGGCACAGTGCCCGGGCCAGCAGGATGCGCTGGCGCTGGCCGTCGCTGATGCGGTTAAAATCCCGGTCTGCCAGCTGCGCCGCACCCACCAGCTCCAAAGCTCTGTGCACCTGCTGCCTGTCCTCGGCAGACAAAATGCCCAGCCGTCCGGTGTAGGGATAGCGCCCCGCCGAAACAAAATCAAAGCAGGTGGTCAGCTCCATCCGGCGGCTGTGCGGGGCCATGAGGGCCAGCTTCTGCGCCCGCTGGGTACCGGTGTAATCGGCAAGGTTTCTGCCTTCCAGCAGCACTGTACCGCCCATGGGGGCCAGCTGGCCCGCCAGTGTTTTGAGCAGGGTGGATTTGCCTGCGCCGTTGGGGCCAATGAGAGTCAGGATCTGGCCCGGCTGCACCCCAAGGCAAATATCCGAGAGCAGCGGTGTCTTGCCGTAGCCGATGGCAAGCTCCCGCGCAGTGCAAAGTGCTTTTTCGTTCATCATGCGCCCTCCCGCTCTGAATTGCGCCGCACCAGCAGCCAGATGACCACCGGTGCGCCGAACACGGCCGTGACCGAGCTGATGGACAGCTCCGTGGGCGCGAACAGACTGCGGGCCAGCAGGTCGCAGAACAGGCAGAAAGCCGCACCGCCCAAGCAGCACCCCGGCAGCACATACAGCGGCTTTGCGCTGCCCAGCAGCTGCTTGACAAGGTGCGGCACCGCGATGCCTACAAAGGAGATCGGCCCCGCAAAGGCGGTGACGCAGGCCGCCAGCAGGCTGGATAGCAGCACCAGCGCTGCCGAGAAAGGCTTGACATTCACGCCCACGCTGCGGGCGTACTCCTCGCCCATCTGGTAGGCGGCCATGGGCTTGGAAAGCAGAAAGGATGCCGCCAGCGCAGGCAGCACCACCAGTGCCGCAGCCTGCACATTGGCCCATGTCACGCCGGAAAAGCTGCCCTGCGACCAGTTGTGCAGATTGACGATGTTGGAATCCTGCGCAAAGGCCACCACGATATCGGTGATGGCGGAGCAGATATAGCCGATCATCACACCGCAGATGACCAGAATGCTCATGCGCTGCACCCGCCGGGCCACCGCCAGCACAAAGGCCATGGAAGCCATGGCACCCGCAAAGGCAGCCGCGATCATCGTGGCCGAGCTGGTCAGCATCCCGCGGTCCAGAAACACCACCATGGTCAGGGCCACCGCCAGCTTTGCGCCGCTGGAAACGCCCATAACAAATGGCCCGGCAATGGGGTTTGCAAAAAAAGTCTGCAGCAGGTATCCCGCTGCGCTGAGGGCTGCCCCCAGCAGCGCCGCCATGACCGCGCGGGGCAGGCGCAGCTGCAGGATGATGTTCCCCGCAAGCGCATCGCCGCCCTTGCCCAGCAGTGCCGTCAGCACCGCACCCGGTGCAAGGGATACGCTGCCCCAGAACAGGTTCAGCGCAAAAAGCACAGCCACGGCTGCCGCAAGGGCAATATAGGCGGCTGCAAGGCGTCTGGTACGGGTCATAGGCTTTCCTTTCTGTAAAATTTTCCTTCTTTAGTCCACATGGGTGAGGAATTTCAGGGTACTGGCGGCAGGTGTGCCCTTGGTAAACACCCGGTTCATATCCACGATCAGGTCTGCCAGCTCCATGCTCTGCTGGAACAGGCTCTGGGTGGTGCACCACACCTGACCGTTCTGCACCGCTTTGAACTCGTTCAACAGTGGGAAACGCTCGGTCAGCTGGCTCACCGATGCGATCATGCCCTCGATGGCGCTGTTGTAGATGAGCACATCGGCATCCTTTGCACCTGCATAGAAGTCCTCAAGCGGCAGGTTCATGGTAGCAAGGCTGTTGCCATTGTCCGTCAGGTCCGCAAAGACATAGCTGCCGCCCGCCATTTCGATCATGCGGGCCACATAGTCACTGCCCTTGCGCACAGTGGCAAGGTTGTTGGTGGTCAGCGAGAAGAAGGCACAGCTTTTTCCCGTGGGTTCCTGCGAGAGGATGGGCTGAACGGCTGTCTCCTGCGCGGAAAACACCTGCTCGGCCTGTTCTTCCCTGCCCAGCAGGATGCCGTAAAGCTTGATCCACTCCATGCGGGCCAGCGGGTCGCTCTCGTAACTGGAACGCTCCACCAGCACCGGGATGCCAAAGTGTTCCAGCTGCTCCTTTACCTCCGGCGTGTGCAGGATCATAGTATTCTCAATGGCAAGGCGGCAGCCCGCTGCCAGGATCTGCTCGTAATCCGGGGCGCTGTACTTGCCGGCGTAGGCAATTTTTCCCTCTTCCATGGCCTGCTTCACCTCGGGCAGATACCAGCCCTCGGCCTTGGTGCCGGAAAAGGCCACGCTGTCCAGTGCATCCAGATGCAAAAGCAGATCCATCACCGAGGTGGAGACCAGATAAATATTCTCCACCGGCTGGCGCAGCACAGTCACATCAGCAGGCAGACCGTCCACCTCCGCAGCATCTTCCGGCACAACAAGGAACCGTGCATCCGACTCCGCGATGGTCAGCATGGTATAGCCGCCCTCATAGCAGTCCGCTGTGAACTGCTGTGCATAGTCCAGCTTGTAATGATGGGAGAAAACAAGACTTTCCGTATTGGCAGGCTGAGCCTTGCTGCCGCAGCCGGTCAGCGTCAGCGCCGCAGCGGAGATCAGTTTCAGAAATTGGTTGCGAGTGATTTTCATAGGTAACTCCTTCCGTCACGGCTTACGCCGCGCCACCTCCCTCATAGAGGGAGGCTTTGGCAGTACGGTAAAGTTTATCTTTTTGCCAAAGAAGGTGACTGGAGGAGTCACTTCAGACTTGCGGAATCAAAGGTCAGCGTATACTCGATCTCGTGGGGGGTGCTCATGGCAACGGTGTCGGCGGTGACATCCAGTGCGGTATCCAGCGCCGATACCGGAATTTCAAAGGTGGAATTGCCCTCGGTGTTAGTGGGCAAATACTTCTCGCCGTCCACGATCATATAATCATAGTTCGGGCTGCTCCACACGATGGTGGCGGTCATCTTGCCATCCGCCACGGTCAGGGCGGCGGGGCTCTCCACGGTGGCACGGCCGGAGCCGCCCTCCAGCGTCACATCACAGGTGTAGGTGCCGTCTGCCGGGGTCTCGGCTTCCGCAGCCTTTTCCACGGCATCACGCACGCTGACGACATGGTCGTACCACTTGCCCTTGGTGCCCAGAATGGCCAGATCAAAGTCGGCATCCACAGCAGAGACCGGAATGTCAAAGCCGTACACCTCCTCCGAGGTGCCGTCGGAATAGGTGACGGTATCTGTGGTGGGCTGCAGCCAGTCGGCCTCGTGGTCGGCGGCATCGGAAGCCTTGCCCAGATACAGGTTGACGATATGGGTGGAAGCAAGGCTGACATGGAAGGTCATCTGGCCGTTCTCCACAGTCAGGGTGCCCTTGCCGTCGCAGGCTTCGTTGGCGTGGAACATGCTGCTGTCGGTGTCAAACTCGGCGGTATACACACCATCCGGCAAAGTGGCGGTCTCAGCGGCAGAAGAAGCCACAGAGGATGCCGCCTCGGAAGAAGCAGCACTGGAAGCTGCAGAAGATGCCGTGGAAGAAGCGCCGCAGCCCACCAGCAGACTCAGTGCCAGAGAAGCAGCGACAACACAGGAAAAAACGCGTTTCATAGGAAATACCTCTACATTATAAGAAATCAGCTTTTATTATACCATTGTTCAGATAAAAAATGAACCCTCTCCACCGGATGCCGCAAAGCGGCCGCGAGACGGAGAGGGTTCGTTTGATCAACCGTTCAGAGAATCGATCGCCGCCTTGGTGTGGGCGACATACAGCTTCTGGACATCCTCGATCTCACCCAGACCAGCGATCTGGCAGTCGATGCTGTCGAAAGCACCGGAAGCCTTGAACTGGCTCAGCCAGGAGTCGGCATCCTCACCGGCCATATCGTTGTTGGCGTGATCGCCGGCAACCACCATCAGCGGGCGCAGGATCACCTTGGTGTAGCCTGCAGCCTTGACAGCCTCGATGACGTTCTCGCAGGCAGTCTCCTCCGGCTCGCCCTCAACGGTGCCAATGAACACATTGTCGTAGCCCAGAGTCTGCATAGTGGTCTGCATCTGGCTGTAGCTCACCTTTGCGGTATGCGAGGTACCGTGGCCCATAAAGACAAAGGCGGTCTTGTCCGCCGCAGCGGCATCCAGACTGTCGTAGCCGGCTTCCTTCACGGCAGCAGCGGTGACAGCCTTGGCAACGTCTTCCTTGTCCTGATTGATGATGGTGGCATCGGAGCCGACCTCGCCCAGCAGGGGCTCAGCCACAGCGACAGATTCAAACTTGTCGCGGTAGGTGTCGATCATTTCCATCATTTCGTCATACTCAGCGCCGTGCATCAGGTGGGTGGGCTGGACGACAAGGTTCTTCACGCCGTTTGCCACAGCGCGGTCCATGGCCTGCTGCATATTATCGATCTTTTCGCCGTCACGGGCCTGCACATGGTTGATGATGATCTGTGCGGTGAAGGCGCGGCGCACGCTCCAGTCCGGGTATGCGGCCTGCAGGGCATCCTCGATGCCCTTGATGTCCTTCACGCGGCTGTCGTTGAAGGAGGTGCCGAAGGAGACCACCAGCAGCTCGTTGTCGCCGATGTCGTCCTGATTGCGGGCATCGTCCTTGGAGGCATCGCCGGTGTCACGGCCAAAGTAGTCGGGGTCGGCGTTCTCGCCTTCCACCAGTTCCTTCTGGGCGTCGGTCAGAGCATCCCATGCAGCCTTGGCAGCTTCGCACTGAGCGTCGGTGTCATCATTGCGCTCCTGCACATAGATGGCATCGATTAGGTCTGCCACATTCTTTGCTGCCATTTCGTCAGCCTCCTCGCTGCTCGCTTCGCTGGAAGCGGCAGACGCAGCGGTGCTGGATGCAGTGCCGGAAGCAGCACCGCCGCAGCCGGTGAGCACGCCGGCGCACAGAGCCAGAGCCGTAACAGCTGCGGCCAGCTTTTTGGTTTCGATCTTTCTCATTGTTCTTGTCCTTTCCTGCTGGATAAATTGCGGTTTGAACCAAACAAAGGGTACAGGAAAGAAAGATGAAAGAAGAGGCCCTTCTGTCCTGCGGATGGCATGACAAAAAGACCTCTGTTGTTTCAGGGCTTTTTGGTACAACCAATTCCTCGTGATCTGGGGTTTGCACCCCCGTACCAACAGCAGGCAGGTTTCCTGACTGAAAGATCGCCGCCCGGCATCCCCTTCCCGGAGCAATGCTCCAGTGGCTGGTGCAAAGCACCCTGATGCGGACTCCCTTATCACAGTGACGAGATCGTGCGGGATCTGCACCCGCTTCCCTTTTACCCTTTCCGCCGTGCAGTGCATCGGCAAAAGGCACCTGCTGTTTTTCTGTTCAGTTCGTCCGGCATTATATCATAAAACTGCGCAGAATGCAATAAAAAACGGCATCCTGCCTTTTTATAAGGAAGGATGCCGTTTGGAGATCGAGCCAAATGCGGAGCTTACTGGAGCGCACGGATCGCATTGATGGTGATTTTGTACTGGCAGGTCACGCTGTCAAACAGCTCTTTGGTACCTTCCAGTGTGCCTGTGCGCAGCACCTCGGTCAAATCGTAGGTGGGCTGATACAGGTTGGTAAAACCCAGGTTCTGGCACACGCCCTTGAGCGTGTGTGCCGCACGGAATGCTTCCTTCACATTTCCTTCCTTCAATGCCTGCTCCAGTTTCGGATAGCTGTCGTCGTTCAAAAACATCAGCGTAAATCTGCAGATCATGCCTTCGTTGTAAAGCCGCTTGAGCACATCCTCATAATTTGCGCCCATCTGTCTATAACATTCCTGAATCGTCATGGTTTGTCGCTATGCCTTTCTTTTTCTACTGATCCCGCCTGATTTGCCACAGAGTGACAAAAGCGCCATCCATTTTGTTGCACTTTGTTGCGTTTTTAATATATCACGCCTTCCTGCGTTTTTCAATGCAGAGACAAAAAGTCTTGCACTTTTCACATATTGTCACGAGTTTTTCTTGCAATTTGCCTATCAATTTCTTCCGGCTGGCTTTTTTCTCCGACTTTGCCGTGCCTGCATGGCTGCAGGGCTTTTCCCGCCGTTTCTCTGCACGGAAAACGCATTTGAAGAAAAAGGTAAAAAAACAGTTGACAAAAGCCTTTCTGCATGATAGAATAAACAAGTCGTCCGGCGAAGGACACAAAAAGTGAATATGGGCGTGTTCCCGAGTGGCCAATGGGGACAGACTGTAAATCTGCTGCTTTCAGCTTCGGTGGTTCGAATCCACCCGCGCCCACCAAACAAGAAAAATCCGAACCTATTTCCGATTGGAGAAGGGTTCGGATTTTTCGTTTTCTTCGGGTTTGAGAATGAAGGCTCCCGTGGACGGCGTAAAACTCCGATACCTTGTCATAGACCGTAAGCCAATAACAAGATTTGGAGGATGCGATTATGAAGTACGATGCAAGAGCCTGCCATTTCAACATGGACACTGGATGTGTGGAGCTGCGGCTCCGGGATGGGAGAAAAATCTCCATCGACTGTACCGGGGTCGAGGATGCGCTGGATGTGACCATGGCCCAGCAGACTGAACTGGACTACCTCATCTACAACGACCCACTGGGCTATGCGGATTTGATTCTGAACGGTGACCCGGAGGAGTATTTGAAAAACGTAGCTGGAAGCCATGGGTTAGAAGATTAAGGGCAAAAAAATAAGAGGTGCGCCCAACTGGACACACCTCGGCGAGATACATCTATGTAAGGCAGGGCGTTCCCTTTACCGGGAGCGTCCTGCTGTTTTTATGCGGCAACAGGCAATGCTTGTAGAGCTTCCTGCTCTTTCAGCCATTCCTCATATTCACGCTGGCCTTCCTCACTGTTGAAAAACTCAACCATGGAGGGATAAAAGCAACG
>NZ_FMFG01000040.1:0-20525 GCF_900066275.1 uncultured Faecalibacterium sp.
TTTTCATGGAAAACAGTCGGCATAAGCATAAATCATTCCTCCAATCCCGGCGTTCGGGTCGGGGCAAAAAATCTGAAGCGTCCATTCAGAAGGGCTTTCCGGGGAGCCTAGCGGCTCTCCTTTTGCCCTTCCTCCTGAGCACGCCACTGTTATAGCACCGTTCATTAGCAGTGTCAATAGAAGAGTGCTAAAATTCATGAAAGAATAATACTTTTATAAAATCCTATGCAATCTTTTCGAAATTCAGTCGCATCATCGTGTTTTTATCATTTCTGCCGGTACATCGGCGTAGACAGATATTTCATGCCGTTGTCCGGGACGATGACCACGATGTTCTTTCCCTGATTCTCCGGTCTGCGGCCCACCTGCACCGCTGCGTGCAAAGCCGCTGCTGCCGATGTGCCCAGAAACAGTCTTTCCGCCCGCAGCACCTCATGGGCCGTTTCGTAGGCTTCCTCGGCGCGGACATTGATGCACGCATCGCTCCAGTCTGGCCGCAGATAGTCGGAAAGTGCGCTTTCCGGCACATCATACGCCGGCAAAACGCCATCTATGATCTGCGCATCCGGGTGCTCCGGGGTCAGGCGGGAGTCCGGATGGGGCTGCACCAGAACCACTTGCAGATCCGGGTTGCGGCTGCGCAGATAACTTGCTGTGCCAAAACCCGTGCCGCCGGTGCCCGCCATGCAGACCAGAATATCCACATGGCCTTCTGTATCCTGCCAGATCTCCGGCCCAGTGGTGCAGTAATGCGCCTCGGGGTTCGCCGGGTTTGCCGCTTGATTGTTAAAGTAAGCTCCGGTGCGGCGGCAGTAGGCTGCGATCTCATCCAGCGTCGCCTCCCGCTCTGGCTCCTGCCAGGGGTGGGTGCGCTTCGTCTCCGGACGCTCCCCGGTGGCATCTTTGTAATCCAGAAGCCGTGCCCCGTAGGCCAGCAGCATCAGCCGCCGCTCCAGCGAGGCACCCCGCTCCAGAAAAATATCCAGTTTGTACCCACGCTCTGCTGCAAACGCGGCCAGACCGATGCCGGTGTTGCCGCTGGTCTGCTCCACGATGGTACCGCCGGGTTTCAGCAGTCCGGCTTCTTCCGCAGCATTGAGCATGGAAAGCGCAGCCCGGTCTTTCACACTGCCGGTTGGGTTGAAGAACTCCAGCTTTGCCAGCAGGTGCGCCCCGCACTGCTGCTGCCGCTCAAAGCGGTCCAGCTCCATCAGCGGGGTGCGCCCCACCAGTTCCTCGATGGAATGCACCAGTCCTGCCATTGCTCTCCCCTCCCGATTTTCGGCTCAAACCAGCTTGTCCGGCGTCACATCCAGAATGTCGTTAAAGTAGTTGTTGGCGATCATCATCACGCCCATCGCCGTGATGACCACGATCTCTTCCTCCGTAAAGTTTGCCTTCAGCTTTGCAAACAGCTCTTCCGGCACATGCTTGGGGTCCTCTGCAATGGCCTGACCGTATTCGATCAGGATCTCCTCTTTGGGAGTGAATGCAAAATTCTCAAAGTCGATGCCGTTTTTCTTGAGCAGATTCTGGAAGTAAATGCTGCACACAAGGCAGCCGTTTTTCTGGGAAATAGCATATTCGTAAAAATCGGCTGCACGCTTGCCGATGAGCCGCTGCAGTTCATCATCCAGCGCATAAGAACCGGCCTCCACAGCATTGAATGCCGCTGCATTGTGGAGCAATGTGCGCTTTTCTGCGGTCAGAGCGTGGCCGTCCGCCAGATGGTCTGCAATGATTTTCTGGATCGCTTCCGGTGCAGTTTCCGGGTTGATTTCGCTGATTCTGGGCATAACAAAACCCTTCCTTTCACTTTTTTGTTCGACGAATTGCCTGTATCATATGCCCATTTACATACCATGTCAATAGGTATATTACTTTTCACAGCAATTTTTCAGCAAAAAGTGATCAGAAGGGTTGTTTTCTGCACGCCTGTTTCATATTTTTGACTGCTCATCCAGCACCCAAGGCCAGCACTGCATTGCGGACGCACTCCGGGCAGGGGCACAGCACCGTATCGGCCTTGATGCCCTTCAGGTCTTTGCAGATGGTCGCACCGCGTTTTTCCTTGACTGCCTGTACCAGCTACGGGGCGTTCCTCTGCCGTCCGTAGCGATGCTCGGAAATTTTGATCGATGGCTTTCAATATCTTTTTTACTCCATTCTCTGAATCACCGCACCCAGCCATCGGCACAGGGTATCGCCTGCCTGATTTGCGATCTCCAGCACGCGGGCGTGGCTATGCTTGACCGTCTGGATGCCGGTGGCCATGTTAGTGATGCAGCTGACGGCCAGTACCTTCATGCCCATGTAGTTGCAGACCATGGTTTCCGGCACGGTGCTCATGCCCACGGCATCGGCTCCCATCCCCGCAAAGGCGCGAATTTCAGCCGCCGTTTCATAGCAAGGGCCCACAAAGCCCATGTAAACGCCCTCCTTGTAGGCAATGCCCAGTTCATCGGCGGTCTGCTTGGCAAGGTTCCGCAGTTCCAGACTGTAAGGTTCGGTCATGTCCGGGAAGCGGGGGCCGAAGCGCTCATCGTTGGGGCCAATGAGGGGGTTCGTGCCCATCATGTTGATGAAGTCGGTAATGAGCATCAGGGTGCCCGGCGCAAACTCCCGGTTGATGCCGCCGCAGGCGTTGGTCAACACCACCTTTTCCACGCCCAACAGCTTGAACACATAGAACGGGTAGCAGACTTCCTTCATGGAGTAGCCCTCATAGAAATGGAAGCGGCCTTCCATGGCGTAGACTTCCGTGTCCCCCAGCTTGCCAGCCAACAATGCGCCTTTGTGTCCTGCCACCGTGGATACCGGGAAGTTGGGGATATCCTTGTAGGACAGTTCTTCCGTGTCCGTAAAGTCCGCGGTCAGCTTGCCAAGGCCGGAGCCCAGCACCACCGCGATCTTCGGGCGCTTTTTCGTGTGCGTCTTGATATATTCCGCACTTTCCAGTGCCTTTTCATAAAGATGTTCCATACCGTTCTCTCCTCTTCCCAAAAAATTCGATATACTCTCTGGGTTCAGTATATCGGATTTTTCAGGCCGATGCAAGACGCCCTTCATCGAATCTTATTAAAAACCAAAGAGCAGATACTTCACATCACGAGTGTGTTGTATCTGCTCCTTGGTTCTCCGAATGTCTTATCTCTGGCCGATGTTCCACCGAAACAGCTCATATCCTTCCCGGATATCCTCCGGCAGACGTTTCAAAGTCTCGTCCCGCAGTTCCTGCGGCATCCCGTAAAAAGCTTCGGCAATGCCGCCGGTGATGCAGGCAAGGGTGTCGCTGTCGCCGCCCAGAGAGACCGCATTGCGAAGTGCATCCTCAAAACTGACGCTTTCCAGAAAAGCAATGATTGCTTCCGGCACAGTTTCCTGACAGGTCTCCACATGATGATAGGTCGGCCGAATTTCATCGCAGGTACGGTTCAGGTCATAACCGAAGGTCTGCTCCACATATTGTTTGATTTCCGGCTTGCTGTGGCCGGTACGGGCCAGAAAAATCACTGCCGCCGTGGCCTGCGCGCCTTTGATGCCCTCCGGGTGGTTGTGGGTGACTTCAGCGGTCACTTTTGCCATTTCCAGCGTTTTGTCCAGCGTATCGAACAGCCAGCCCGCTGCTGACACCCGCATAGCCGAGCCGTTGCCGAAACTGCCATAGGGCTTCGGATTTTCTGCGTGCAGCCACCGGCGGAACATCCCGCCGTAACCGGCATGGGGATATTCACGGCCCCAGAACCGCATTTCATGCTGCACTGCACAAAATGTTCTCTCCGGCAGACCCCTTCCGTCAATCAGACCAACTGCCACCGCAGCGGTCATGACGGTATCATCGGTGAAGTGCGATTTCTCGCTCAGCAGCGGAAAATCCTTGTGCTTGTAATTGTTGTGGTCAAATTCATAGGGACTGCCCACGATGTCACCCAAGATTGCTCCTAACATGGCTGTTTCCTCCCTTACCCGTGATGCCGCTTCTGGAAATCAGCTTCGATTTGTTCTTTCCACTCTGCGCCGATGGACGCGCAGCAGGGTGCCTCCCGCATCCGGGAAACCGTCTCGCTGACAACGTGGTAGTTGACCGCCACGCCCTGTTCGTCATTCTCAAACCGCACAGCCCGGTCGGACGAGATGCCGAAGCGGGCAGCTTCCTTCACGGCGTCCATGTTGGCACCGAGGAACAGGAACTCCCAGCCGTATTGCTCTTTTTCCCGCTCGATCATCCGGCGGATCTTCTCATAGCTAAACCGTTTGCTGGCGTTTTCCAAGCCGTCCGTGGTAATAACAAAGATGACCTTTTCGGCGCGCTCACTCTCCGGCAGATGGCGCTGGATATTCACCATCTTTTCCATGCCATAACCAATGGCATCCAGCAGCGCCGTGCAGCCCCGGACGTAATAGTCCTTTTCGGTCAGCGGCGCAACAGCCTTCAGCGGAAAACGGTCGTGCAGCAGCTGCACCTCATGGTCGAACAGGATCGTGGTCACATTGGCCTCGCCCTCCTGCTCCTTCTGCCGGGTCAACATAGCATTGAACCCGCCGATGGTATCCTGCTCCAGCCCGCCCATGGAGCCGCTGCGGTCAAGGATAAAAACAAGCTCGGTAAGATTTTTCTTCACAACAATGCCCTCCGTTTTGTGGTGTATCGCTTTCGTTGGCAAAAGGATACCACAAACCGGAGGGCAAAAGGTCAACGGGCAGGCGACAAATTACGCTCCCAGCTGTTCCTGATCGTATTCAAACAGCAGCGTATTGACCTGATTGATGTTATAGATTTTGTGTTCCAGGCAATACCGCACGATCCAGTCCCGCTTGGAGCCATCCGAAAAGGCATAGCCCGCGCTCTTGAGCAGGTCGATGGTTTCATCTTCGGACAGGTGCAGCCCCACCGCAAAGGCCAGCACGGTTTTCTTTTTAGGGTTGTAGTCGCGATTGCACTGAATTTTGGAGAAATGCTGCCGGGAGATGTTGGACTGCTTGTACACGGTGGAGTCTTTCAGCCCCCGCTCGTCAATGAGCCGCAGCAGCCGGGTGGTGAAGCTCTCGCCAAGGTTGTCCATCAGGCTTTCCAGACTGCGGGCTATCCTGAGTGCCGCGGCGGGTGCCGGAACTGCACCTAGCATCGGCACGGCGGCATCTTCTTCCAGAAGCCTCCGCCGCTCTGACAATTCCCTGCGCCGACGGCCAAATCCGTAGCTTTCATCGTTCTGTGCTAC
The DNA here is from genome assembly GCF_900066275.1 of uncultured Faecalibacterium sp. Classification (NCBI taxonomy): domain Bacteria; kingdom Bacillati; phylum Bacillota; class Clostridia; order Eubacteriales; family Oscillospiraceae; genus Faecalibacterium; species uncultured Faecalibacterium sp. The sequence continues at coordinate 5,220 of NZ_FMFG01000040.1, forward strand.
ATAGTGGTCGTCAATGTACTCCTCCACCGAGGCGAACAGCTTCCGGCTCACGGCCAGCGAGTCCCGGTCGTAAAGCACCAAATACACGGTCAGGTCGTGCTCCATGACGTACTGTGTGATGGTGTCCACCGCAATGCGGAAGGCCTGTTCCTTGGGGTAGCCATAGTTCCCGCTGGACAGCAGCGGGAAGGCCACGCTTTCGCAGTGGTACTTTGCGGCTAATTTCAGTGCAGAGTGGTAGGCACTGGCTAATTGTTCTGCTTCGCCGAACCCGCCGCCGTGCCACGCTGGGCAGACTGCATGGAAAACGTACTTTGCTGGCAGACCAAATGCCGGAGTACACACGGCTCTGCCCAAATCGCAGTGGCCGATGGCTTCACAGGCGGCGGTCAGTTCCTGCTCCCCTGCCGCCTGATAGATGGCGCGGCTGGTGCCGCTGCCCTGCAAAAGGTTCCGGTTGGCCGGGTTGACAATGGCATCCGCTGCCACTTTGGTGATGTCGTTGCGGATCATCAGAAACGGCATGGTGGTTCCTCCCTCACATGGTTTTCTTCATCCTATCACATCCGATGGGGCGGCGCAAGGGGTGCTCTTGTTTCCTGTCCGCGCAGCTATTATAATAGGTACAGAAAGAAGGTGAGCTTCCTGCACGACATCTGGAATCCATGGCACGGCTGCGTCAAGTGCAGCGAGGGCTGCCAGAACTGCTATATGTACTTTCTCGACCGGATGAGGGACCAGAACGGAGCCGAGATCTACAAAACGAAAAGCGGCTTTTCCTACCCGCTCCAGAAAGACCGCACCGGACACTACAAAATCCAGAGTGGTGAGCAGATCCGGGTCTGCATGACCTCGGATTTCTTCTTGGAAGAAGCCGACCCGTGGCGGTCTGAGGCGTGGGACATCATGCGCCAGCGCAGCGATGTGGTGTTTTTTCTGCTCACCAAACGGCCGCAGCGGGTACGGGAGTGCCTGCCGCCGGACTGGGGCAGCGGTTGGGACAACATCTTTTTCAACGTCACCTGTGAAAATCAGCGCCGCGCCGATGAGCGCATTCCCATTCTGTTTGACCTGCCCTTCAAGCACAAGGGCATCATGTGCGCGCCCTTCATCGGGCCAGTAAGCATCCGGCAGTACCTTTCCGCCGGGCAAATCGAGCAGGTCATCTGCGGCGGCGAAAACTACGATGGTGCCCGCCCCTGCAATTTCGATTGGGTCAAGTCTCTCCGGCAGGAATGCGTGGATGCCAACGTGACCTTCTGCTTTATCGAGACTGGCACTGTGTTCATCAAAGACGGTAAACGCTACCACCTGCCCAGCAAGCAGCTGCAAAGCCGGATGGCTTATAAATCCGGTATGAACTTTCAGGGAAGGCCCATCCGTTTTGACCTCGTGGACGACTGGGGCTACCACATCCCGCAGGAAGATCTCTATGTGCCCCATTTCCGTACAAACTGCGAGACCTGTGGCAGCAAACTGATCTGCAACGGCTGCAGCGATTGCGGAAAATGCTTATAAAATAAAGGAGTTCTATGAAGAACCAGAAGAAAAATCGTTTCCCCGCAGAGTTTTTCTCTGGCTGCTGGCCATTTTGCTGGCCGTCTGCGTTGCGTTCGGCGTTTACGTCAGCGACTACTACCACACAGACCCCGCCGCCGAGGACGCGCTGGCGGCATGGATGAATCTTCAATAAAAAGCAAAATATCCCGACCATTTTCCTGCAAATCACAGGAGAATGGCCGGGACTTTCTTTCGTATTCCGTAAATCAGGAATCAATACAAATGAAATTTATGGCTGATCTGGTGTGCAATTTCATCCGGCAGCGGGCGGAAACCGATGCAGGTCAGGGTCATGCCTTCTCCGTTTTCATCAAATTCTTCCGGCTCCAGCTCGGTGTGGCAGGCATCCCGGATAAGGAAGAAGTCTTTGTTTTCCACAAGGCCCAATTCCTCGGCAATTGTCTTTGCTTTCAGCAGTTGATTGCGGTTCTTTGCCCCGCAGATAGTTTTGGTAAAAGAGCCATCGAACCATTCTTCATAGGTTGCTTTCTCCAACATGATTTCTGCCCGATAGCCGGTAATTTCTCCGTCTTTCTCGATGGGTTCCACGCCCTGTCCCATGCCGATGGGGTCGGTGAGGAACGCCAGCGAAGCGTGGCAGCACTGCGCCGCCAGCTTGCCAGGCGACATCTGCAGATCTTTTCGTGCAATGATGAGTTGACGCATTTTTTCTCCTTCTTACGACAGCTTGATCTTCAAATCTGCCAGCAGATTCACCGCTTCCGGCAGGGAAAATTTCGCATCCTTCAGGCGGCTGCCCAGAATGTCCACCTTATAGCCTGTAGCATCCCGGAAATCCGCCTTGCGCAGGTCACACTGGTAGAATTCCGTTTCGTGAAGTTCCACTCCCTTGAAATTCGCCAGCTGCATCTCGCATTTGGCAAACATGGAGCCGACAATTTCGTTGCCATCCGAAAAGTCGAAGCGGTTAAAGTTCATTTCGGTGAAGGTGTTATATTTCAGACTGCACTCTTTCAGCGTGTGGATAGGGTCCGGGAAGGCACCGTTGGACATCAGCGGTGCCCACTCAATTTCATTCAGGCGGCAGTCCTCAAAATCCAGCGATTGCACCGAAGAATGGGTGCTGCGCAGACCCGTGATCTCACACCGCACGAATTTGCACTCGTTCAGCGTGGTATGATCCAGTTCGCATTTGGTAAAGGAGCAATCCACAAACACGCAGTCGGTAAAGTCGCAATCCTCAAAAGCCTCCTCGGTGAACGACAGGTCAGCAAACCGTTCACCCTCACAATAACGCTCTGTCATAAAATTCTCCTGTCAGCGCAGTTCTTCCAGCAATGCCGTGCAGCTTGTATCGTATCATTTCAAATTTGGAACGTGCGTGTTCCAAATTTACGCTCGCTTCAAGAACTCCCGCAGCACATCCTCTGGGCGGGGTGTATGGTTCGGGTACTTTTCCCGCAGCGGTGCGGCGGCACCATCCATAATGTAGGGCACACCCACAATGTCCAGCATCGACACATCGTTATAATTGTCGCCAAAAGCCATCACATCGGCAAGGGCAATGTCCAGAGTCTTGCAGATGCTGTGCACACCGATGCCCTTGTTGGCAAAGGTGGTGTCGATCCAGTACGGCCCTGCCACAGCGCAGTTCGCCTCTTTCCATCGTGGGACAAACCGTTCCGTGTAAGATTCTACGCCTTCGTGCAGATACACCGATACTTTTGTGATCTCCTCCGGCACCTCGGAAGGGTCATGGATGATTTGATAATTGTTCCCGATGAACTGAATACGCTTGAGCATTCCCAGACCCCGCTCCATCAGGTATGCAGTATTCTGACCGGAAAGCATTACCTCGCCCTGCCCGTCGCTGCGGGTCCACAGGTCGTTGGCGATTTCTTCGGCCAATGCACGCGGCATCGGATTCTTGGCGATGCACTGTTCGTCCTTATAGATCACGCCGCCGTTTTCGCAGAGAAACACACAGCAGTCCGCCACCGGTGCAAAGAGCTTGCGCAGGCTGGTATACTGCCGACCAGATGCCGGGCAAAACAGAATGCCGCGCCGATGCAGCTCCCGTATCTGCTCAAAGATCTCGTCTTCCAGTTTCTTTTTGCCGTATTGCAGCAGCGTACCATCAATGTCGCTGCAAATCAGTCTGATTGACATTTTCCGTCCTCATTTTTCAAGATAATTTTAGGCAATTCCCCGGCATCCAGAACACGGACGCCTTCGTCCATCAGCATCTTGGCAAAAACACCCTGTCCGGGAATCTTTGTCCCGGAAAACGTTCCATCGTAAATTTCCTTCACGCCGCAGCTGGGGCTGCGGGATTGCAGGATGGCAAGCTCCACCCCATTTTCTTTTGCAATGGCAAGGGCTTTCGCTGCACCTGCCCGGAACTCCCGGTCCACATTGATGCCCTCTTTGTTCGTGACAACGCCCTGCACGATTTCCGCCGGGCACCGCGGTGTGGGCAGGCCGCCCAAAACCTCCGGGCAGACCGGAACCACCTGATGCCCCCGCGCAAAATCACAGACCGCCTGATTGTAATTGTTTCCGCCGCTGTATTTGCAGTTTTCGCCCAGCAGGCAGGCGCTGACCAGAATCTTCATTGTTGCGCGCTCCGTTTTTCAGATACTGAATCTTTTACCTATTCTACCACGCTTTTGGGCATTGAAAAAGAGGATTTTGCTTTTCCTATCCCCATACCGGGAGATCCTCCGTAATCTTTTCTAATTCCTGTGCAAGAAACGTCAGCCTTTCCCTCAGATGGTTGTTATGCGATGCATCTCCGTTCAGCAGATAGTCCGTTCTGACATTCAGGCAGGACGAAAGATCCTGCAGCAACTCAATCGAGCAGCAGCGGCTTCCCGTTTCAACTTTTGCAAGATGGTTCGCACTAACGTTCAGCATTATACTCAACTGTTCCTGTGTAATCCCCTTCTTTTTCCGCAAATCGCGGATACAAATTCGACTTTATTTCACAAAAGCGAATTTGCTCATAAATTACCACAGAGTATTTTTTCCGTCAAGTCCTTTTTGCGGCGGAACGTGACAAATTCACACAACAAACTCACAAGAATGAATATCTGCACTCGAATTACACATATTTCACTATAAACTCGTTTCAAAAACATCAATATGTCTTAGTTTACAGCGCAACCATATCAAATTTTCTACGTTTTTCACAGGTCTCATTTTCACGATTCCACGCAAAAAATTAAACGCTATCAGCGTTTAACAAACGCATATAATGTGCCTACTCATTTTATCCATCCCATTTATACACAGTTCCGAACCAAAAGAACCGCATAAAGTTCTCATCAAAAAACAGGGAGTGACATCAAATCACTCCCCGTTTGCATTGATTGTATCAGAGTTTCGTCATCCAGAGCCCATGCAGATTGCAGTATGCGTAAACGGCCACCGGCTTTTCACTTCCCAGTTCAAACACCGCGTTGGGAGCCTGCCCCGGATTCAGATAGCGGATCTGCCCGCCGTTCTCAGTCTCCAAAAAAATCCACTGGATATAGTGAACATCCGCCATGGGGTGCTCTACCGCGCCCACTGTGACCGTAAGACAACTGCCGGAAAGCTCTGCCACCGGCAGATGCTTCTCGCCGCTGGCTTCCACCGTGTTGGGAACCAGTTCTTTCATTTTCTCCCCGCAGCAGACCAGCGGAACGCCTGCGTTATGGATGGTAGTGACGAGGTTGCCGCAGTGATTGCAGATGTAAAACTTTGCCTTCATATCGAAATCCTCCATTGGAATGTTATCGGTGTGTTTCTTTTATCTATATGATAACATTTCCTATTTATGATTTCTGTGACTGAATCACGCAAAGCGTTTTTGGGCTCACTTGCAATAAATCTCAATGGCTTTCTGCGCAAATTCTGCGGCACCGGCACCGCCGGCAGCATTGATGTTTTCCGTAAATGCTCCGCCTGCCCCATACATCTGCCCCAGCTGATTCAGGATCACCTTGGAACAGTTATAGTAGTGCTCTGTGATAAACTCCTGCAGCTTCTTCACCTGTGCCTGCACTTCAGAGTCCGCCGGGTCTTTGCTCTGCATCCCGCCGAATGCCGCCACGATGTCCATCAGTTGTCTGCTCATGTCCTTAACCTCTTTCTCGGTCTCATGGGCAGTTTTTTCCTCAAACTCTTTGTATTCCGGCGTTTCGCCCCATTCCTTTTTGGCCTGCTCGGTATACTTTTTGATCTTCTGCGTATCAAATGCGGTAAAGTCCATAACCATTCCTCCTGTGGATCGAATTTTCTGCGCAAGGCCGATCAGATTTTCAAGATGCTGCTTTTTCAATGTCAGAAGTGTGATCTGCTGTTCCAGTGCTTTCTGCCGGTCAAAAGCAGGATTCTCCACGATTTTCCGGATGTCCTTCAGCGGAAATTCCAGTTCCCGGAACAATAAGATCTGCTGCAAACGTTCCAGCGCGGCATCGTCATACAGCCGATAGCCTGCTTCGGTACGGCCCGCCGCGCGCAGCAGACCGATTTTATCGTAATACTGCAGGGTCCGGATGCTCACTCCGGTCCGCTTGCTCACTTCGTTCACTGTCATCATCTTGCTGTCCTCCCTTGCGACAGCCACAGTATACGCTATGACGCTGCGTCAGGGTCAAGAGGTTTTCTGAAAAATTTTTCAGCCTTCCCTCTGCTCCACGATTTCCAGACTAGCAGTCCGCCAGCTGCGTAGCATCCTCTGCTGTGCCGGAATATATCGGGCCTACATTAAAAAACTTCTTCGATTCCTCTGACTTGTAAATATGACAGCAAAAAAACTCCCCGGCATCCTTCTTGGAAGGAATGCCGGGGAGGCGTTCAATGTTTTATGGGCTCAGTTGTCCGGTATCAGCCGCTGACGAAGTACTTATCAGTGCAGCTCCGGCCAGTAAGCCTTGTTGGCAACGATCATATCGTCCAAGATCTTCTTGGCGACCAGCAGGCTGGGCACGGTCTTGGACAGAGTAAAGGCCATCAGTGCCTTCTCGTAGGAGTGCTCCACAGCGGCATCCACGATCAGCTTCTCCACAGCCTCCTGCTGCTCGATCAGACCCTTGTAGAAGGTGGGAATCTCGCCCACACGCACGGGTTCCGGGCCGCGGTCGGTGATATAAGCGGGAATCTCCACCATGGCGTCGGAGGGCAGGTTCTCCACAGCGCCGTTGTTCTCCACCATGACCAGATAGCGCTTGCGCAGGTCGAAGGCAAGGCTCATGGCAACGTCCACGATGAACTCGCCGTGCACACCGCCGAAGAACTTGGTCAGGTCTACGTCCTTACCGGCACGATAATCTGCCACAGCATCAAAGATGCGCTTCTCGCGGCCTTCCATGACCTCGTTGGCACGGGTGTGGTTGGGATCGCTGCTCTTTACAACTTCATCGCCCAGCAGGTAGTACTGCATATAGGTGTTGGGCAGATAGTCATGGAAAGCAGAGCAGATGTTCTTGGCGTTTGCGTAGGTGTGCAGCCAAGACGGATCGCTGTGCAGCACATCGCTCTTGGCGTTCTGGGGCATATAGCCGTGCTCTGCTACATAGCTCTTGAGCTTCTCGGTCACATCCTCGCCGTTCAGGCGCACCTTGGTGAACCAGCCGAAGTGGTTCAGACCAAAGTAGTCCACTTCCAGATCATGACGGTCGCACTCCAGAATCTCGGCCATGTTGCGCTCGATGGCAACCGGCATATCGCAGATGTTCAGGATACGAGCCTTCGGGCGCAGACGGAAGGTTGCCTTTGCCACGATGGCAGCGGGGTTGGAGTAGTTGACGATCCAGTAGGTGGGCTTTGCGTACTTTTCGCAGTAATCGATCAGCTCCACCATGGGGTAGATAGTACGCAGGCCGTAAGCCAGACCGCCGGGGCCGCAGGTCTCCTGACCCACAACGCCGTACTTCAGCGGGATCTTCTCGTCCTGCTCACGCATAGCGTACAGGCCGACACGCATCTGTGCAAAGATGAAGTCGGCATCGGTCATGGCAACTTCCGGGTCGGTGGTCAGGGTCAGCTTCAGTTCCGGGTCGAACATTTCCACCACATGGCGGACGATGACACCCACAGCCTCCTGACGCTCTGCGTTGTTATCGTAGAGCACCAGCTCATTCAGCTTGAAGCGATCCTTCTGCACCAGCAGGCTCTTGACGATGCCGGGGGTATAAGTGCTGCCGCCGCCGGCGATGACCAGTTTGAACGTTTTCATAAGGCAAGCCTCCTATTATAATGTTTTTTGTATGATGAATAAAAGCGGATATCTTATTCTGCGCGGCCAAGGTAGCTGTCCACGATGGCACGCATCTTTCCCACTTTGGGGCCGTAAATGATCTGGATGTTGTTGCCCTTTACCACAAGACCTGCGGAGCCGGTGGGCTTGAACCACTCCTTGTCCTTGACCAGAGCGGCATCCTTGACCTGCACTCGCAGACGGGTCATGCAGTTATCGGTGTTCAGGATGTTCTCTGCACCGCCCAGTCCTTCCACGATATGGGCTGCGGTCTGTGCATCGTTTGCGCTGGCAGCAGTCTTTTCGGCTGCGCCGCTGCGGATCTGTTGCTTGACAGCAGCTGCGTTTGCAGCAAGGTCGGTGACTTCTTCGCCGTCCTCACGGCCGGGGGTCTTGAGGTTCATCTTCACGATGAGGAAGCGGAAAACGAGGTACATTACCACGATCTCCACCAGACCCACCAGCACATACAGCGGCCAGCGGGTGCGACCGATACCGGCAGGCAGGTTCAACACCAGAAAATCAATGATGCCGTTGGTGGCGCAGACCCGGATGCCCACAAGGTAAACGATCATCTGGAACAGACCGTCCAGAACCGAGTACACCAGCCACAGCGCGGGAGCTGCAAACAGGAAGGTGAATTCCAGCGGCTCGGTCACGCCCACCAGACAGGCGGTAAGGGTAGCCGGGATGATCTGTGCCTTGGTGGCAGCCTTCTTCTCCTTTTTGGCGGTGGAGATGAAAGCCATTGCCACGCCGATCACGCCGAAGGTCTTCATCAGACCGTAGGTCAGAAAACGTGCGGAATCCCGCATCATTGCCACGCTGGGGTCACTGAGCAGGGCAAGGAACACAGGCTTTGCGCCAACGATCTGCTCACCGCCGATGATCATGCTGTCGCCCAGTGCGGAGTAGAGGAAGGGCGACCAGACCAGATGATGCAGACCCGTGGGGATCAGCACGCGGTTCAAGAAGCCGTACAGGAACACACCGAACGCGCCTGCACTTGCCATGACACCGGTCAGGGCGTTGATACCCGCCGCAGCCACAGGCCAGACGTAGCTGGCAACCACCGCCATGACCAGAACGATGGGCAGCAGCACCACAAAGACGAACTTGCTGTTGCCGTACATGGCCATGGCACCTTCAAACTCGGTGTCGATGAAGCGGTTGTGGACCAGCGCCACCACCACGCCAAGGATCATGCCCAGAAATACGCCCATGTCAGTAACGTGATAGCCGAGGCAGATGGTCTGACCGGTGCCGTACAAAGCGCTTGCCGTATCACCGGCGATGGTCAGTCCTGCCACATCCAGCCAGCGGGAATTGGCTGCCAGCCAGACCAGATAGCTGACCAGTGCCAGAAATGCCGCATCTGCCTTGCGCTTTTTGGCAAGGCTCATTGCGATGCCCACGCAGAACAGGATACCCAGATTGCCAATGACTGCTCCAACGCCGCCATTGATGAATTTGCCGAGGGTCCAGACAACACCGCCCTCTGTCACCAGTGCCGTGTTGCTCATGACCGAAGAAATCGCCTGCAGCATACCCGCAATGGGCAGGAACAGAACGGGGCCCATCAGAGCTCTGGAAAAGCTCTGCATAGCATCCATAACTTTTTGTTTCATTGGTGTTCTCCTAACGTTCCATGAATCTCTCTTTTCAAATTGTCTCTTCGTTTCGGGGGTGCACCTTACCGTTTCGATGGCTTGATTATATCACTCTGCACAAAAAAATCTACCGAATTGGACTTTTTTTGAACTTGTTCGCAAAAGCTGAAACATGTTTCGCTTTCATGTTGGATACATCGAAATGTTTATTGACAAAATACGCGATTCAGCGTATACTTTATGGAATCAAGCCGTTCTTTGATTCGAAAATCGGAGTAAAATATGAAACACGACCTTTATAAACTGGCAGATCAGCACCATCTGAATGCCAACGAGCAGCAGCTTTTGCAGGCGGTGCTGGAAACCGCAAAAAACGGCGGTCAGTGCAGCGTGCGAGAGTTTGCAGCGCAGAATTATACCTCCCCCGCGGCCGTGATCCGGCTGAGCAAAAAGATGGGCTATACCGGCTACACCGATATGATCTACCGCATCGGTTTTCTGATCCAGAACGAGATCGACAACAAAAACCACGCCTCCGACATCACCGCCTTTATCGGGGGTATCCCAGAAGAAAAAATACACCGCTTTGTGGAGCTGCTCCACGCCAACCGGCAAAAGCCCATCCTTGTGACAGGCACCGGGTTCTGTGCCCCTTTGCAGGAATTTATGGTGCGGAAGCTGCTGGTTCTGGGCTACTGCGCCATCGGCTCCAACAGCTATGAGGTCTACGAAAGCGGTGCACTGAATGCCGGGCTGGTCATTGCCATCAGCAAGAGTGGAAAGACTGGCACCATCCTGAAGCCGGTACAGGATTCCTTTGCACAGCACCGGAGCATCATTGCCTTTGTGGGTGCCGACAATTCTCCCATCGCCCGCTGTGCAGACCCTGCCTTTGTGCTGCTGGACGACAAGATGCTGGACGACCGGAACCTTACCGCCAACTATTTCTATGCGCGCGTGCTTATCACCTTTGAATATCTCATGGATCTTGTTCTGGAGAAGGACGAGCATCCGAACGGAAAAGAAGGGCAGTGAGCGGTTTTCACGCCTGAGAATACATTTTCTTCTCCGCATTCATCAGAAAAGCCGCCCCGGCTAGACCCGGAGCGGCTTTTTCAGGTGCAGATATAATTAGAAGAGAAGGAAAACGTTGTAATCAGATGCCTGCGGCAGCGTTCTGACCGGCAAGGCGGCCGAAGGTGGCACTGCGGCCTGCGGCGGCACCTGCCATCAGGCTGGGATAGCTGCCGGAGAAGTAGTTGCCGCTCATGTCACCAATGACATACAGACCGGGAATGGCCTTGAAGTCCTGATCAATGGCGTGCATATTGTCGTCGATCTGGATGCCGTCGATGGTGCAGATCAGATAGCCGCCGGCCTGACGGACGCCGTAGAAGGGTGCCTCGCTCAGGGTGGAGAGGCGGTAGTTCTCCTTGCCGTAGTCCTCATCCTCGCCCTTGGCGGCCAGCTCATTGTAATGGTCCACCGTAGCGGTAAAGGTCTCCTTCGGCAGACCCAGCTTGTCGGCCAGCTCCTCGATGGTGTCGGCCTCCACGATGTAGCCCTGATCCTGCAGGTCGGCGTTCATTGCCTGCACATAGTCCATGGGGAACACCGGGTTGGTGCCGTTGACATGGGGATACAGACGGCTGCAGCCATGGGTGGCGAAGTGCTCGCAGTCCTCGGCATACTTGCTGTCCCACACGGTGCAGTAGGTGTGGTAGGGCTGGCTGGCGGCAGCGTGCAGCACCAAATCGTAGGGCATATACTCGTTCATAAAGCGTTCACCCTTCAGGTTCACCTTCAAGAACGGCTGGCTGCCCATCCAGAAGAGGGCACCATCGCTGGCCTTGCCGTACTCGCCGGTCTGGTCCGGCTTGATGGCACCACGGTCGAAGATCATGGAGGTGTGGGTGGTGTCCATGATGGCACCAGCCCACAGGCACGCCTTGATGCCGTCGCCCTTTGCGCCGGGCTTGGAGTAGTTGACGCAGGTCTGCTCCACGCTCTGGGGCTGCAGGGCGTTCATCATGGTCTCGTTTCCGCTGTAGCCGCCGCAGGCGAGGATCACGCCCTTGGAAGCGTTGTAGCGCACATATTCATCGTTGGCATTCTTGGCGATGAGGCCGGTGACGCGGTCTCCGTCCTTTTCCAGCTTGACCATGGTGATCTCGTACTGCACTTCAAGGCCGTCTGCCTCAGCGTGCTTCAGCACGGCATCCATGGTCAGCTGCTCGCTGTATTCTTCGCCATACTGGGTGCTGTGGCCGACATCCAGAACCTCGTAATTGTCACCCTCGTGCTTTTCGTCGATCTCGTGGCGGAAGTCGATACCGCTTTCGGCCAGAACATCCGTGAACCAGTCCATGGTCTCGCCGCTCTTATCGGCCCAGACCTGTGCCAGACTGCGGCGGGTGTATCCCTGACTCCAGTTGCACAGGTAGCGCACGGCGTCCTTCTTGCTCACGTCGTCGCCGTCCTCCTGCTGCTGCTTGGAGCCGCAGGCTGCCAGCGTATCCCGGATGCCGCTGGCCATATCGTGACCAAACTTCTCGATGAGGATGGTCTTGGCACCAGCCTCGGCGGCAGCGGCGGCAGCAAAGCTACCGGAAGAACCGGCGCCCACCACCAGAACCTCGCAGTCCACGGTCTGCTTGATATCGCTCTCGGCAATCTCCGGTGCCTCACCCAGCCAGTCGGCGGTAGAGGAGGTCTCCTCGGTGGACTGCTGTGCAGGGTTGATGGCACCGCCGCTGGCCTGCTGGATGCAGTCTGCCACAGCGTTCTGCACGGCCTTGCTGGTGACGGTTGCACCGGTCACGCCGTCGATCTGGCTGGTCTGGGCGTTCATGATCTGCTCAATGAGCTTGTCCTTGGCTGCAACGCCGATGCTCTCGGTCTCGCCGGAGAGGTCCAGCTCCACCTTGGTGATGGTGTTGGCATCAAAGGTGACAGTGGCGGTGATCTCGCTCATGCCCTTGGCAGTAGCGGTGTAGGTGCCGGGGGTGTAGATACCGGTTGCACTGGAAACGCCGGAGGCGCTACTGGCTGCATTGCAGGCAGCCAGACCGGCAGCGGTCACGCCGCTCATGGCAGCAGCTGCTGCGATCTTCAGAAATCCTTTACGGGAGATCTTTTCCATAATAATTCCTTCCTTTTCTTGCTATATCCTTCGTATCGACAAAAATCCATTGCCGTTCTTGTTAAAAGTATCACATTTACAAACAAAGAAAAAGAAGATATAATATCCTTATAAGTATCAAGTAAAACTTGCGTTTTGCAAAAAGGAGCACATCATGACCATCCAGCAGCTGCGCTATTTTCTGGCGCTGTGCGAAGATTTGAATTACACCCACACCGCCGGGCGGATGTATCTGTCCCGGCAGGCCTTGCGGCTGAGCATTGCTGCACTGGAAGAAGAGCTTTGCGGCAAGCTGTTTGTCAACAACCGCAATCATCTGGCTCTTACTGAAAAGGGTGAGCGGTTCCGGGCACAGGCTGCGCCGGTGGTGCAGCAATTCAATGCCCTGTGCCAGCAAGCTTATCAGGACATCCAGTCTGCACCGCTGCGGCTGGGCATCAGCGTGGCACTGGTTCCGGACTATCTGCCCAATCTGGGGGAGGTGCTGGAAGCATTCCGGCAGCAGTACCCCGGCATCCCCTTGGAGCTTACTTCCCTGTCCAACGATGAAGTGCCGGTGCAACTGCAACGGGGCGCACTGGATGCCGGGCTGGTGATGGACCTGGGCGGCTGTGCTGCGGGGCTTGCACGCACCGCCCTTTCACAGCATACCGCCGCCGTCATGGTCTGCCGCAGCAGCCCTTTCTGGGAGCGAACGCATATTACACCGGCAGAGCTGGACGGGCAGACCCTGCTGGTGCCCGGCTTTGCCCCGGATGCCCTGGCACCGCTGTGGCAGGCACTGCGGGAGAGCAGTGCACACCCACAGCTGGAGCTGGTCGAGCAATTTTATCAGGTACTCTACCGCACGCAGGAGCAGAATTGTGTATCTCTGAACCGTTTCGAGAAATCTTCCAGCAACCAGATGTCCAATGTCCGGGATGTAATATTAGACGGTCTGCCGCCTATTTGTGCCGGATTCCTCCGTCCCCAAAAACAACACAACGCCTGTGCGGAGCTATTGTGCCGCTTTTTGCAGGAGAGGTTGAAGTTTTAAAAAAGAGTGACAGCATTTCGCTTTGAACACTGCCACTCTTTTTTGTATTATGAATAACATCAAAACGACCACGTTTTTCTTATCATCCTTCATCAGCGCGAGCGATGGTTGATTATTTTATCAGCTTAATCCAGAGAGTGACCGCATTACAAGGTCAATATCCTGATTTTCCAGTTCCTGAATGATGTGCAGGTAGGTTTTCTGCGTTGTTGTCATGCTGGAATGCCCCAGCCGCCTTGCCACGCTTGCAATAGATACACCTGCAAGCAGAAGCACCGAAGCGTGGGTATGCCGCAGACCATGTACCGAGATAACCGAGATCTTGGCCCGGTTGCAGTGCCGTTCCAGAACATTCAGCTTCATGAATCGGCTGCGCACGACCTCCGCGGGCTTGTCATCCCCTGCCACCCGCAGCATTCTGCGTTTCGAAGAGCAGGTATCCACCAGAAGATTCACGATTTGATCGATGGTATCCTCCTCATCCGGGCAGACCCGGAGCAGCAAGTCCACCTCCAACGACTGCATAAAATACGCTTCCAGCCGTGTGCGCTCATCCGGTTCGCTTTCCGCATCGGAAGAGAAATGATCAGGTTCACTCCCCTCGGTTTTATTCCACTCAGTCTTATTTCCTCGTGATTTTGCCGCCTCCGGCTGCGCTGAATCCGCGGCACCGGAACCGTTCTTTTCGCGATTCCGGAAACGCGGGTCTGCAAAGTTTTTGACGTAAATCAGATTTGGTTTTCCCAGCCCGCGCCGTTTGCGCTCAATCAGTCCAAACTTTTCCAATTCCCGGAACAGTTTGGTAGCCTTGTTGTCTGCGCAGCCCAGTGCATCCATCACTTCCTGCACAGGAAAAATGATATACACCCTTCCCTGCTCATCCAGCCATCCGTTTTTCACCGACAGCCCCATGCGGTCCAACAGGATGCCGTACAGCGTTTTGGCATCAGTGGACAGGTCCTTGAATTTTATGTCCTGAAATAAAATTTTGGGCACCCGGAAATACGAGAACATCTCGCCCGACTGCCCATAGAAATAGTCAAACATCCTGACTTCCTCGCTTGTTCTGCCTTGTCACATCCTTGACACCTCCGTTCGTAGTATGATGAAATATGTATGACTATCGTTATTTTTCTTTACAAAGATGGCCTACCATGCTACAATAGCCACATCTACGGCCACCAGACAACAGGAAAGGAGTATCTTATGGCCAAAACTGCCGACACCATTGCCATCTATTCCCGCAAATCCCGCTACACCGGCAAGGGCGAAAGTATCGGAAATCAGATTGACCTCTGCCGCGAATATATCCACACTCACTACGGCGATGCCGCCGCGGAACATGCCGTTGTCTTTGAGGACGAGGGCTTTTCCGGCGGCAACCTGAACCGCCCGGATTTCAAAAAGATGATGACTGCGGCCAAGGACCGGAAATTCAAGGCCATTGTGGTCTACCGTCTGGACCGCATCAGCCGCAACATCAGCGACTTTTCCAGTCTGATTGAAGAACTGGGACGGCTGGGCATCAAAACAAAAACCGGGCGTTCGTTCACCCGGTTTTCCATCAAGTTTATTTTGCAGAATCCTGTCCACCTGATTGCATACAAGGACGCTTATCAGCATTTTGTGGACAACGAAGCAGCGTTGTTCTCCCCGGAGTCCGGAAAAAAGGCAAGCCCTCCTTCATAAATTACAGTAACCGTTTATGATACTATGGGGAGGGGTCGGCATGTTTTTATCTCTTCTGCAATTT
>NZ_FMFG01000011.1:0-35347 GCF_900066275.1 uncultured Faecalibacterium sp.
CGGAACGAGATTTTCAGCAGTTCCATCACCTGATCATCGGTCAGTTCTCCCGGACAGACCAGAAAACTTTCCAGCATTCCGGCACGGGTACAAAGACGATGCACACGCTCTCTCCGGTTCAGCTCTGACATCTGACGTTCAAGGAACTTTTCCCGGTGCTGGAAAGAGCGCAGCTTCTGCTCTGCTTTGGATTTTTCGCTACGGAGGTAGGCAAGGTCGGTTTTCGGTTGGGTCACGGCATCAAACTCCTTTTTCAGTGATATTTATTTCGTAGGTTGTCATCATTACTTCGATCAATTCAGTAAGCTTTTTTTCCGAAACCTTATATGTATACTTACGTACTCCATCTCTTTCATTCAAATTACGATCCCGAATCCATGCGCTAAGTTTTTTTAAGTTGCACATAGTTTTGGAAATATCTGCCGTGCCAGGCTTCCGGAGCAGCTCTGTTAAATAGACCTTTAAACTATCAACAAGGTACAATCTTTTGTAATTGTCATTACCTTTGAACTTTTCCACAAACAAACTATATAATTCATCATCAAATACTGCCAAACGATGCACATAGTGATTTTCAAATTGGATTCGTGGACTTTCAAGATAAGCAATGTATTCTTTTCGAGAACGCGAATCGCTTACCTTATATTGTAACATCTCCAATTCATCATATACTCTTTTGGCCTCCGGAGAAAGTTCCTCTGGATTTTCTATAAATTTCCAACGTTCTGGCTCAACAATTTCACCAGATTCTATTTTTTCTCCACGCATGGAGAGTCCATCATATATTCTGTCGTAGTCAATGTGAGATGAAATAGTTACACCCATCTTTTTCAAATCCTTTATTCTTTGAATGAGGTTTATCAATTCATCTCCTGATAGATCTCCTTTATACGCCAATTCAAGTGTCAGTGGGAGAAATTTATTTATTTTGTCCTGCGTCATCGACCAAAAGTCTGACTGAACAAAATAGTATTCATCTTTAATCGGAATTTTTCTGTACGGTGCGCAAAGATTGATTTTTACAGTCTCCTCATCCCATTCGCCCGATACTATCCATTTTTCTAGTATTGCAAAACTTCTATATCTTGAAAGTCGTTTATATTTATCCGATGTGCGTTCAGGTTGAATATCAACACCCTTATACGCACGTTCATTCGATTTGAATTCAACCAGTCCATACCGGTCAAGTTCACACTTTGCCAATTTATATTCAAACATTACTGCTCCGAAATTATAAAAGACCTGATCAATATCCTTTAACGGAAGATCTAACTCTATCCATAATTTGTAAACTCGTTCGAAATCTGTAAGCCAAATTTTAAGTGTTCTTAGATTATCCGACTTACTCTCGCCAAATATTTCTTTAATAGTATCCTGATGCTTTTCAAGAAAGGCACAATATCCAACGACAGTCTCTTTATAATCTCGAACAATACATTGAATAATCTCCGAATAATTTGCTGCTATTTTTATGGTATGTGAAATTACTTTTTCTTTAAATTCTTTATAAGCTTCTTCGTCAATGTGATTTTCATCCGCGATTAAAATTGTTTTTATTTTTTTGTTTTCACAATAATTATTAATTGTGCCTAGCAATATTGTCTTATCCTGCTTTGAACGCTCAAAATCATCAAAAACTAGGACAAGTGTTTTTGAAACCATTGTCTTTCCGTTTTTAGAGAAGCACAGTAGTTCTGATTTTATATCAAAAAAGTCATATAGATTAATTGAAAGAGCCGCATTGATTCCCCTAAATCCCTGCCAAACATCGCTTAGCTCACTCGATAGTTTCTTTGCGTTTTTTATCAAAGCCGACACCTTACTAGAAGAATCATTTTCTGATTTATTTATGGTTCTAACGTATAGGATAGCTTCTTTTACTTTTTTATCAAGTTCTTCAATGCTCTGCACTCCAAACAATGAAACAATCGCTACAGCATATTGGTCTTCTCCATTTAGACTATCCGCCAGTTGATGCATAATATATGATTTGCCGCATCCCCATTTTCCGGTTAAAAGAAGTGCTCCACATGTCTCTTTTAATTCAATATAGCTTTTTATTTCTGATGTTACATTCATAACACAACCTCACCTGCTAGTTATATAAGTATTCCTTCATCTGTAACTCTTGCATTTCCGTCTATAACCAACATAGGCCGAACAAACGGTGACTTGTGATTTTTCATAACGGATCTAGTGTTACTAACGAGTTTGTCATAATTGCTTTGAGATTCATAGAGTTCTCTCATAGGAAAGCGCAGCGGTATATATCGTGGAATCAACAGCTTTAAGAAATTTTCAATAGGAATTGCGTAGGCAATATCTCTAATATTGCCAATTTGAAGTTTTACAGGTGTTAGATCTTCAACGATTTCCTTTGAGGTATCAGAATTGATACCCATTGCAAATTTGTTTTCTCTTAATTCACAAAATGCCATTCGAAGCTCATTCTGATATGAATATTTTTCATGTTTTTCAAACAGCGGATTCGTTTCTCTGGTTTCTCTAAAATTGTAAAATTTGACGCGATCCATCATTGAAACTACAGAATCGTATTTCTTAAATAATGCCTTTCCAAAACGTTCGATAAATTCGTTATAGTCAGCTATGATGACAGCTGTATCTCCGAATTCGCACATCTTAGGATTTGGCTTTAGAAAAAAATTTGTAGACGGATCATATTCCATACAATACAAACTAAAAATCTTAAAATATTTTATATCAGTATCATCGATATACCAAATCTGCTTTATATATTTCTTTACGTTTTCATCGAAGCTATCATAAATTGGACACTCTTCCACTTCGCCAAAGATGCCAGACATTCCCTCACAGAGATCTCCACGAAAGCTATTATTCAATTGTTTGTCCTCTTTTTTTAAATTCCATGCGCCAAATTCATACAGTGGCCGCATAAACACTTCTCCATCTAAAAGTTTTTCGGCCCACTCTCGGTCTGTTACCTTTACCGGGATGAATTTCTTTTCTGCCATCTTAGCACCCTCTTTATGTATTTTCTTAATTATAGTCGAACATTATCGATTTATCAATAAAAAAGCCTCGGTCTATCATTTTTACAGACCGAGGCTTCATTTATGCACTTATCTGGTTTTAGATTAACATCAAATACCCCTGCACGATCGCCGCAGGCAGCAGGAATTTCTTTTCTACGCTGCCAAAGCGTACCGTGACCATATCGGGCTGGATGGCTGTTCAGACCAAAGCTCGGCTTTACAGCTCCAATGCTGCCACTCGAACTCACCGGGCGGGGTGTAAAGTTGCCGGGGGTACCGGAAACCGGGCAAGGTGTATAGCTGTTGCTCGGTTTGTGGATTTTGCTGCCGGAAGCCTGCGTGTTTTGCGCCGTGTTGGTTTTGGGCGTAAAACCGCCATAGCTGATGATGGGCTTTGCGGGCTGTGGCGCAGGCTTCTTTGCAGGAGCCGGTTTCGGCTCGTCCTCGTCCGGGGTGAAATAGGGCTTTGCGGGCAGGTCATCCGGAGCGGGCGCAGGGGCTTCCATAGATGCCTGCTGCAAGGTAAACATCTTGTTGTAGTCGGCATCCGAGAGCACCGTATCCCAGCCGCCACGATCCTCGCCATCGTGACGATTAATGCCGGTGTAGCTCAAACTGGCATCTTCGTACCGCTTGAATTTGTACACAGCATCGTTCATCAGGGAATCGTTGAATACACCCAGCGATACCAGCAACTCAAAGTCCTTCACCGACAGACCGGTGACCTTCTTGAACAAGCCCGGCTCCAACTGGGTGATCACATCCTTCAGGCAGCGCTCCCGGTAGTCCGTCAGATACATGAACACCGGAATGCGGGTGGCGAACTTGATGAGTTTTTCCTGAATCTGCTTGCGCTTGGACTTGTACTCTTTTTCCTCGTCCGAAAGCTCCTTCTTCTGCTTCGGGGTAAGGTCTTTGGTGCCTTCCTTCTTCGCCTTTTTCACCTTTTCGGACTTTGCGATGATGGTTTCGATGTCCGAGTTCAGGCTGCGGAAGCCTTCGATCTTCATCAGAGCATCCATGGCCTCCTTGTTGGCAATGAGGCGGGAGAGGGTCTCATTGTCCACGTTCACCAGAAGTACGCTTTCCCAGCGCTTTGCCAGCAGGGTGGCAGAGGTGCCAGCCATAGCAATGTCGAGAATATCCCCGGCGTTGATCTGCCGCATGGAACTGCCATCATGAGGAAACCGGGAAAATTCTGCTCATCCAGCAGTACGGCAAGCCCTCTTATATTCTGGTGGCTGGATATATGAACCGCGGTGAGGCAGAAGAACACGCCGTGGTGCGGGAAGTCCGGGAAGAAACCGGGTTGGAAGTAGAGCACCTCCGGTTCAACCGTACCAAGTTTTTTGAGCCGTCCAACACGCTGATGTGCAACTTTACGGCTTTCGTCAGAACCGCAAAGGCGCTGCATATCAACCACGAAGTGGACCGCTGCAAGTGGTTCACACCGCAGGAAGCCAGAGAAAACATCCGTCCCAACAGCCTTGCAGCGGAATTTTTGAATGCGTATCTGGACGAAGTGGGGAATAAGCCGATGGAGATGTGATCCATGACGGAACCACGGGAATTTTGACGGAAAGTATGGAAAAAAGTTGGTTCGGCCTGTTTCGGTTGACTTTTTTATAAAGAATCGATATATTGATACTATGTAGTATCAATAAGTATCAACTGCGAGGTGGACAGAATGGATGGGGCACAGTTTGCCAAAATGCTTTCAGATAAGCATTTGTTTGAACTCAATCGGATGGAATACAAGTACTCGACTGTCAGCGTCAAAGAATTTGCCGAATTGCTGCGGCAAAACTTTGCGCAGCCTCTGCCGTTGACTGATTTTTTTGGAAATAAGCTGTTTTACCTGCCGAACCTCGCGCAAATTTCAACAAATGGTATGAAGCAGTTGCTCTCTGTCCCTGTCAGTGGACAAAACTTCGGTTTGTCGGCGATGACCGAGGAAATTTATGCTACTTTTCAAATTGAAAGTATCCGCTCGACCCGCAGCAGTATCCGTTATATCCTCGATGGTTATGCCCCTCGTGATGAACAAGAAGCCCGCATCTATGGTATGAAGCGCGGACTGGAGTTTATCGCGAATCGTCAGAATAGGATCACCGAGGAGAATCTGCATCACCTGTATCAGATCAGCACAGGGGATTATCTCCCGGATGAAGATCGATTACTGCCAAACCACTTTTATCGGCATGGCGATGTTTTTATTGTGGGCGGTGAAGAACCCAGACCGGGACTTCCGGCAGAGCGGCTTCCCGGTGCCATGAAATGTCTTGTCGATTTTGCGAATGCCAATGACGGCATCAATGAGCTGCATAAGGCTGCCATTCTGCACTTTGCCTTTGCGTACTACCACCCCTATTTTGACGGGAATGGACGCACTGCACGGCTATTCCACCTCTGGTATCTTGTTCAGCAGGGCTATCCTGCGGCACTGTTCACGCCGTTTTCCCGATACATCGCTGAAAACAAGGACGCATATTACAAAGCCTACGAACGCGTGGAGAGAAATGCTCTGATTTCCGGCTATACGGATGTGACTCCCTTTCTGTTCTACTTCTGCAATGAGGTCTATAACCGCCTGCAGGTGGATGCAGTCCCGCCGAAAACTGATCTTGAGGTATATCAAACTGCTCTTGCGGAAGGAAAAATCACAGAAAAAGAACGGCTGCTCTGGGAGTATGTTCTGTCTGCTTATGGTGCAGAGGAGTTTACCACAAAGCAGCTGGAAAAGGATTTCCGAAACGCTGCGTATGCAACCATTCGGACGTTTGTGATGAAATTCCATGAGATGGGGCTGGTTACTGCAAGAAAAGCAGGAAACAGGGTGTTCTATCGTGTCGGTGGGACTTCTGACGGTCGGCCTAATGAATCCAAAAGGAGAACGTTATGAAAACGATTCGTGTTGTGGCCGCTGTGATCTGCGACTCCATGCAGGAAAAGCGCAAAATCTACGCCACTGCCCGCGGTTATGGCGACTATAAAGGCCAGTGGGAGTTTCCGGGCGGCAAAATCGAGCCGGGCGAAACCCCGCAGAAGGCTCTGAAGCGGGAAATCGAAGAAGAACTGGACACGGAAATCGCCGTGGAGGATTTAATTGGTACAATCGAGTACGATTATCCGGCGTTTCGTCTTTCCATGGACTGCTTCTGGTGTGAAGTGGTTTCCGGCGATCTTGTTCTGAAAGAAGCGGAAGCTGCGCGGTGGCTGACGAAGGAGGAGTTTGATTCCGTTCCGTGGCTCCCGGCGGATCAGACCATTTTGGATGTTATCAGAAGCTCAATGGTAAAGAAAAAGTGACTCACTTGAATTTTGCAGCATAATCTGACCATGGAACCGCACGAATAAAAACAATGCCCTCATAGTTGAGAGGATTCGTAAATCTTCTTGGCTATGAGGGCGTTTCATTCCACGGGGATTTTTATGTTACCGAACAATTGGAGATATCTCAGAGGGGACATCTACTATGCAGACATGGAGCCGCATATCGGCTCGGAACAGGGCGGGAAACGCCCTGTGGTAGTTCTGCAGAACAACATTGGAAACCGTCATTCGCCTACATTGATCGTTGCAACTGTTACCACCCGGACGGAAAAGAAGAAAAACCAGCCCACCCATGTGCTGGTGGATTCCAACCCGGCCTTTGAAGAACCGTCCATGATTCTTCTGGAGCAGATCTTCACGATCGATAAATCCCGCATCGAACGCTTTATGGGCTATGCCAGCAAGGCTGAAATGCTCCGCATTGATATGGCTTTGCTGGTCAGTCTGGCTCTGAACGTTCTGAGCGGAAACCGCAGCGAATAGCGGACAACCAGTAACCCGTAAAAATGAGGTGATAGCGATGTAACCGGAGGTGAGTGAGCCATGCGAAAGAGTGCCCCCATTGAAGTGGTGGTACATTACCCCAAAACGAAAGAGGGATGGGACGAACTCGGAAAACGGGTCGCAACCGCCCACGCCAACTATGTGATCGAAAAAATCGACCGTCTGAACTGCCCCACATGGCAGAAGCTCGAATTGCTGCAGGCGGTGATCGATACTACCAAAGGAACTTACAAACCCAAGGAACACCAAAAGCCCGGCTGGCAGCCGAGCCGATAAACAAAGCCCCACGCTCAACATATGCTTTTCTGCTCTGACCAGAGACGGTCAGATTCAGAGGCAGTGTTGAGCGTGGGGCTTTTTGTGTTACATAAGTCTTTTGAAATGCGGCTGACACAACAAAACTGTTGATTGCTGGCAGCCAATATGGTATCCTATGGCATTGCATAACACTCAAAACAGTTCCACTTTTTTCTGAAAGAGCGTATCGAAACCGTCCTGATGGAGCAGCAGAAAAAGCTTTTTGAAAAGTAAAAGCTCTTGCGTCCCGTGAAAAAAGAAGGTAATATAAATACAGAGCAAGACACAGAACGCAGGGAGGGATGAAAACCATGTTTTACGAGATCATGCACCGGGAAAGCTGTGTGGCACAACTCAGCACGACAGGGGAATGCAGGGTCTGCCTCGAGGATTTCATGCCCTATGATCTGGTTCTGGTGGAATCGGATGATTTTGACGAGCGCATCAATAATGTAACGAACTTTTACTATTGGTGCGCCTCCCGGATGTTGACGTTGGATCGCACCTACGCCAAGGAAATCCTGAACAGTATCGGTGCATCTCAGAGTGTTACGGACAGGGAACGAGCACAGATTGCATTATCCTACCATTGTCTGTCTTTGCTGGATGTGTTCTGGGTGAAAGAAGAAAACGAGAAGATTCGATTCGAGGATATCAACCTTTTTGCACACTCCTTAAGCAATGCGCTTGTGGATATTGCGCTGCGGGGGCACCAAATGACGGTGACAAACGCCCATCTTCTGGCAAATGACCTGTCTACGGGCGGCTTGTACCCCAAGGCATGGGTGCGCAAAGAGGATGGATTCTATCTTTACAAGGATGGCGGCAGGGATGCGGTGGAACGTGAAGTGCTGGCAAGCAAAATCTGCCGGTGCTTTGACTGCCATCAGGTACTGTATGAGCAGGGGATGTTTGAAAATGAGCCGGTTTCTATCAGCAAAATCATGACATCTCAGCGATACAGTCTTGTGACCTATGCAGCCTATGACGTCTACTGCACGAACCGTGATTGGAATACGCTGGATAAGATCTTAGAGCTGGATGCTCCCGGCTACTATATGATGAACATTCTGGATTATCTGGTGGGCAATACTGACCGTCATTGGGAAAATTGGGGTCTGCTGGTAGACAACGAAACCAATCAGCCCATCCGTCTGCACGACCTGATGGATTTCAACCGGGCGTTTCAGCAGTACGACACGCCAGAAGGCGCAAACTGTCTGACCGTGGGAAAACGCCATCTGAGCCAAAAAGATGCTGCAGTGGAAGCGGTGCGGAACATCGGACTGAACCAAGTCCGTCAGGTGGAGCACACCGTATTCTCCGAGCATCCGGCATGGAAAGCAACGTTTGAAGAACGACTGCGTGTTTTACGGAACGCCATGTAAGTCAGAGCAAATATCAGAATAATTGAAACAGAATGATTCCATAACGAAAGCCCGTCTGCGCTGCCACATATCGTGGCTTGCAGACGAGCTTTTTCGTTTGGCCGGAGAAAAATTACCATACCTCACATGCGAAGCATAGATGGAAAATCGGAACCAAGGTTTTCCACCAGATGGCAAAAGCACTTCTGACTGATGGTCTTTTGTCCACTTTCCCAGCAGCGGATGCTTGTCCTGCTGACCTTTGCATGGTCGGCAAGCTGCTGACGGCTCCAGCCTTTTGCCTCCCGGTATCTGCGGAGGAAGTCTCCGCCGCCCCGGTGCAGAAACAGGGTGTAGTCGTCCAGAATGTCCTCCACCGGGATGCCGTAAAGGGCGGCGAGCTTGTCCGCAAGTTCGGGCGTGAAGCTGCGGTGAAATGCGCCGCTTTCCAGATCCGGATAGAGCCATTCCTCCATGCCCACCATGGCAGCAACCTCTTTTTGCAGCAGGTCAAGACCATAGCGGCACCAACGCAGACGGTCCCATGGGTTCGGGATGTCGGCGTAAGAATGGTACATACGGTAGAACGCCTGCGCCTCTACGGTGGTGCGGGGCCTGCCAAACTTACCTGTAAGATGTATAGAGGGGTTAGACCACAACCCTCACATGACACCCTCTGAAGCAGAAAAAAGGAACCGCTCTCTCGGCTCCAAAAAATCCATTTTGACGTAGATGCGTCATTGCGTGAAAGAGGTGGATTCTCTTTTCCATCCCAAAGTGCGCTGGGGAGAGGATAGCATTTTCAATGCACCGGCTGGCGTAGGTGGAAAAGCGTGCCCGACGGTCAGAGTCGAAAGTATCCACTGCTTTCATCAGGCCGATGGTGCCGATGGAAATAAGGTCGTCCTGATCGCCGGGCAAGGCGTAGTATTTTTTTACGATGTGTGCCACCAGACGCAGATTGTGCCGGATCAGTTTTTCCCGTGCGGCAGGGTCACCGGCACGCAGTGCGGAAAAGGCTTCGGTTTCCTCCCGGGCAGAGAGGGGCCGCGGAAAGCTGCCGCTTTCCAGATGAAGCGCCAGAACCAAAAACTTTGTGGCAAAAAATTGCAGAAGAGATAAAAACATGCCGACCCCTCCCCATAGTATCATAAACGGTTACTGTAATTTATGAAGGAGGGCTTGCCTTTTTTCCGGACTCCGAGGAGAACAACGCTGCTTCGTTGTCCACAAAATACGGATATAGCAGCTTTGCGGAGCAATGCGCCTGTTACCCGTATATTTTCCCCACGATCTTTCCGCGTGCTGCGGCAGGCAGGAGCTTGCACAAAAGGCTCAGGAATTTATACTGTGCACCGGCAACATAAACGACTGCCGGGTTCTTTTTCTCCACAATACCGGCGATGTACCGTCCAATGCGTGCCGGGTCCATGCCGTTTTGTTCGTCGTGCTCCATCTGACTGACGCTCCGGGAGATGCGCCCGCCGTATTCATCATCGCCGAGAATGCTTTTCTGACGTGCTTTTGTAAATCCGGTGCAGATGTCACCCAATTCTACGACGGTGGCATGGATGCCGTAGGGCTTGACTTCGTTTGCCAGAGCGTAAGAGTAAGAAGAAACGGCGGCTTTGCTTGCAGAGTAGAAGGTCTGGAACGGAATGTGCGCTACGGCAGCAACAGAGCTGATGTTCACAATATGCCCCTTCCCTTGATGGCGCATGAAGGGGAGAACCGCTTTATTTACAGTGACTGTCCCGAAAAAGTTCACATCAAACTGTGCTTTGGCTTGCTCCATGGACGTAAACTCCACCGCACCGGAAATGCCAAAGCCTGCACAGTTGATCACTGCATCAATTTTGGTCTCTTTTTGGATGACCTGCTGCACAGCGGCGTTGACCGCATCTTCATCGGTCACATCGACAGACAGATGGGTAACACCCTCCATAGGGATATTTCTGCGGCTAAACTCATAGACGATGCAGCCGTTCTCCTTCAGAGCAGATGCCGTGCACCGTCCGATGCCGGAGCTTCCGCCGGTAACAATAACGACCTTGTTGTTTTCTCCCGCCATGATTTTCCTCCTGAAAATGTTGATCTGGTTCGAGTATACCGCATCGCAAGATGACTGTCTATACGGATAGCCGGATTGTGAAAAAGCACAGGGATCAACTTGTGCAAATTTTTACGCAGATTGGCCTCTCTTTTTTACACAGCCAATGCCAATTAGCGCTTGAAATCGAAATGCTGCGCAAGTATACTATACTAGCTATGCTGTACAAGCTTGATCAAAAATCAGTATGCCAGTTGACCATAAAAGACATACCAGAATTGAAGTGCGCGGCAGAATCAAAACCCTACGAGGATGAAAATGAAATTTGATAGAAGGCTTACAGATGAAATCTACACTTCCGATACGGTAAGGCTGGGAAAAATGCGTTTCAGGCCATGCGGGAGACGATCTATCATAATGGTGGTGTTTCGTTTCGCGGTGCATCGGGCGAGATGATTTTGCATCGTTTGGATTTAAAGAAAATTTTTATCTCGACAGGATCAGCATGCGATTCAAAAAACAAAGGAGAGGTGTTTTGCTATGATTTACAAAAAGCAATACGGGCAACCGTTTGATACCGAAAGTGTAGTGGGTTCTTTTTTGCCCATGATGGAAACGATACCCTATCTGACCAAGGAGCCGGATGGTTTCTCCTATGCCATGGAACCGCAGGATGTCCTGTATGGTCTTGGCGAAAACGTCCGTGGTATCAACAAGCGCGGGTGGGTGTACGAAAGCAAATGCTCCGATGACGGCAACCATACCGAGGGCAAATCCTCGCTGTACGGTGCTTATAATTTTATGATCGTGTCCGGCAAGGATACATTTGGCGTTTTTATCGACTACCCGGGCAAGGTGACCTTTGACTGCGGCTACACCGACCTGGATACCTTACGCATCACGGTGGCCGAGGAAAATTACGATCTCTACATCATTGAGGGCGAGAGCCTGACCGATATTGTGCACCAGTTCCGCCAGTTGGTGGGGCGCAGTTATATTCCGCCCAAATGGGCTTTTGGCAACGCCCAGAGCCGCTGGAGCTACATGAACGAGGACGAGGTCCGCGAGGTGGTGGCAAATTACCGTGCCAATCATATGCCGCTGGACGCTGTGGTTCTGGATATCGATTACATGGAGCATTACAAGGACTTTACGGTGGATGCGCAGCGCTTCCCGCGTTTTGCAGACTTTGCCGCCGAGATGAAAGCGCAGGGCATCCATCTTGTCCCCATCATCGATGCAGCAGTCAAGGTCGAAGATGGATATGATGTGTACGAGGAGGGCGTGAAAAACGGCTACTTCTGCACGAATCAGGATGGCACCCCCTTTGTAGCCGGTGTGTGGCCGGGACGGGTACACTTCCCCGATATGCTCAACCCGGAAGCCCGTGCTTGGTTTGGCAGTCAATATAAGGTTCTGCTGGATCAGGGGATCGAGGGCTTCTGGAATGATATGAACGAGCCTGCTATCTTCTACGCAGAGGAAAGACTGAAAAAGACCTTTGCTCAAATTGAGAAATACAGCAAGCAAAACCTGGATATTTCCAGCTTTGGTGCTTTTACCGGCATGGTGGCAGAGCTTTCCAATAACGAAAACGATTATAAGCTGTTCTACCACAACACCAAACAGGGGCGTATGCGGCACGACAAGGTACATAATCTTTTTGGTTATAACATGACCCGTGCGGCAGGTGAGGCTTTCGAGCGGCTGGAGCCGGACAAGCGCATTTTGATATACTCCCGTTCTGCCTGCATCGGGATGCACCGGTATGGCGGCATCTGGACCGGCGACAACCATTCTTGGTGGAGCCACATTCTGCTTGCGCTGCACATGATGCCCTCCCTGAATATGTGCGGCTTCCTGTACGAAGGCCCCGACATTGGCGGCTTTGGCAGCAATACCACGGAGGATCTGGTGCTGCGCTGGTACGGCATGGGCATCTTCTCTCCGCTGCTGCGGAACCACTCTGCCGACGGCACCCGCCGGCAGGAGCCCTACCGCTTTAAGAACAAGGCTGCCTTTGCCGGTATTTTACAACTGCGCTACCTGCTGCTGCCCTACATTTACAGCGAGTACATGAAAGCTGCCCTGCACGACGGCATGTACTGTATGCCGTTGGCGTTCGCCTTCCCGGAGGACGACTTTGCCCGCCGGGTAGAGGATGAGGTGATGATCGGTGAAAGCCTGTTGATTGCCCCGGTATATGAGCAAAATGCCCGTGGTCGGTATGTTTATCTGCCGGAGGAGATGCTGCAGGTGCGGGTAAAGTGCAGTGAAAGCAATCGCATCGAAACCAGCGTGCTGCCGGCAGGCCATCATTACATTCCGGTGGAGCTGGATGAAGTGGTGTTCTTTATGCGCAAGGGACACCTTCTGCCCCTTGCCAAGGACGGCAAAAAGATCCAGAGCGTTGCCGATGTGGACTTTGCAGATCTGCGCCTGCTTGCCTATGCTCCCGATGGTGCATCCTATGAATACTATACCGATGACGGCGAGACAAAGGATTACGACAAGCCGGAACATTTTGTGCATATCACGCTGGATGCGGATGGAAACGCAAAGAGCGATCGTGCTACGGTCAAAGTAGAAGGATAATCGTCAGTCATTACGCAGTTCCTACAGAGTGACAGCGTTTCAGCTTGAAATGCTGCCACTCTTTTTTGTTGTCTATATCACAGATAAAATAGCCGTTCCATCTTGAAAACAGCGTAAAGATTTATTATAATAAGATAAATGGTTGTGATTTCTGCAAAGGAGGGCTGAAGTATGGCAGCGCAGCGCACCTATCTGGCAATCGACCTGAAAAGTTTCTATGCCTCGGTGGAGTGCGTAGACCGCCATCTGGACCCTCTGACCACCAATCTCGTGGTGGCAGACGCATCCCGCACCGAAAAGACCATCTGCCTTGCGGTGTCGCCCTCCCTGAAGGCCTACAAGATACCCGGCAGAGCACGGCTGTTTGAAGCCGTTCAGCGGGTGAAAGAGGTCAACGCCCAGCGGCTGCAAACTGCCATCCGGCAGAAAAAGGCGGTCCGGGGAGAGGATGGAAAATACCACTTTGCCAGAACCTCTTTCGATGCCAACGCCCTGAACGCAGACCCGGCGCTGGGGTTGAGTTACATTGTTGCGCCGCCCCGGATGCAGCGGTATCTGGACGTTTCCACTCAAATCTACAAGACCTACCTCAAATATGTGTCCCCGGCGGATATCTACCCCTACTCCATCGACGAGGTTTTCATTGATGTGACGGGATATCTGCCCTACTACCACATGAGCGCCCACGAGCTTGCCATGACCATGGTGCGGGAGGTGCTGTACAACACCGGTATCACCGCAACGGCAGGCATCGGCACCAACCTCTACCTTGCAAAGCTGGCCATGGATATTGTGGCAAAGCATATCCCGGCGGACAAAGATGGTGTCCGCGTTGCAGAGCTGGACGAGCAGTCTTACCGGTATCTGCTGTGGAACCACCGCCCTCTGACGGATTTCTGGATGACTGGCCCCGGCACCGTCAAGCGACTGGAAGCCCACGGTATCTACACCATGGGGGATTTGGCACGGTTTTCCATCCATGGAGAAGATCGACTGTATGAGATTTTCGGCGTAGATGCAGAAATCCTTATTGACCACGCATGGGGCTACGAACCCTGCGGTATGGCTGAGATCAAAAGCTACAAGCCCAGCACCAACAGCATCAGCGAGGGACAGGTGCTTTCCACTCCTTATCCGTATGATAAAGCAAAACTCATTGTCCGGGAAATGGCAGAAATCTTGATGTTCCGGCTCACCGAAAAGAAGCTGGTGACGGAATCCATCACCTTGGAGATAGGCTACGACCGGGAGAACGTGGACAAGGGCGGTTATCGTGGTCTGACCCAGACCGACCGCTACGGCAGAACCATCCCCAAAGCGGCACACGGCACCGTCCGGTTCGATGCTCCTACCAATCTGGGCAGCACCCTCATCAACGAAAGCGCAAAGCTGTTTGAGCGCATCACCGACCCGGCGCTGACGGTGCGGCGCATTACCATCAATGCCAACAAGGTCACGCCGGACGAGGGCATCTATCAGGTGGACTTTTTCACCGACACCAAGAAGCTGGAAAAGGAGAAAAAACTCCAGCAAGCCATGCTGGGCATCAAGAACAAGTACGGCAAAAACGCCGTGTTGAAAGCCAGCAGCTACGAAGAGGGTGCCACCATGCGCCAGCGCAACGCACAAATCGGCGGGCACAGTGCAGGAGATTCGGCGGGAGGTTCAGATGGAAAACTACAAAAATAGCAAAATCGGGCGGGAGACCGCCCGAAAGTACGGGGACATCCTAGAGATGGAACGCCCCCAGACCGAAGAATCCCTCTGCAAGCACCCCCGCATGACCCTTCAGAACCGTGCCAAAATCTTCTCACCCTTCTCTCCGCTGCGGGGCTATGACGAGCAGCTTGCCGCAGAAAAGCAGCGCACCGAGCGGGTGACCAAGCGCATTTTGACCGAGGAAGAAATGTCGGCTCTGTCCGATCGGCTGATGCAGGTTACCAAGGGCATGACCATTACGGTGCGGTACTTCAAGGAGGATACCGCCCACCCGGAGGTTCCGGCGGTGGGCAACTACCTCACCCTGACCGGAAAAGCGGACCGCATTGATCCGGTGTTCCGCACCCTGCAGGTGGGCGACACCGTGGTGCCCTTTGAAGATCTGGTGGAACTCGGCGGGGAGGGCATCATGGACATTGATGTATATCTGGGCATCGGGGAAGAATGAGATGACAAGAAATGCTGAAAGAGATGTTTATAGGACGGCTCTTTCAGTAAAATGACCTCAGAAGAAGCGAAACACACTTCGGATGGAGGAAAACACAATGGCAAACGGTGATTACGGCTATTTCGGCAAAGGTGACACGGGCTATGCCCAGTACATGACGGCCTTCAACCGCAACTTCGGCGGCTCGTCCGGCGGCGGTGGCGGCGGTGGTGGAGACGGAAGCGGCTGCGGCTGCCTCATTGCCATTGCGGTGGTGGTCGTGCTGGTGCTTATTGCCATGGGAAGCTGAGGGCATCCCCATAGCACTAGGCTGCTTGCGTGACCCAGTCACAGAAAATCTAACTAGGAAATGTTATCATATAGTCACAGGAAACACCAACAACATTCCGATGGAGGATTTTAATATGAAGGCAAAGTTTTATATCTGTGAGCACTGTGGCAACCTGGTCACCACCATCCACAACGCAGGCGTTCCGCTGGTCTGCTGCGGCGAAAAGATGAAGGAACTGCTCCCCAACACCGTGGAAGCCAGCGGCGAAAAGCATCTGCCGGTGGCAGAGCGTTCCGGCAGCACCCTCACCGTCACGGTGGGTGCGGTGGAGCACCCCATGGTGGATGTGCACCACATCCAGTGGCTCTTTGTGGAGACCGAAAACGGCGGACAGCTCCGCTACCTCGTCCCCGGTCAGGCACCCAAGGCGGTGTTTGAGCTGGGCGGCGAAAAGCCGGTGGCGGTCTACGCCTACTGCAACCTGCATGGTCTGTGGATGACGAAACTTTAAGAAATGAACGGGCTCCTGCCAGTGGTTAAACGCTTGCAGGAGCCCGTTTTGCGTGTAGCCAGAGGGATGATGCCGGTGCATAGAATCTGTCCCCAGAGAGTGGCAATAAGCCCTCCGGGGGCATTTTTGTTTTTCACTATCTTTTCCGCAGGGGAAAACCATGGTATACTGAACGCAACGAATCCAAAGTAATAAACCGGGAGGTACCGTTATGAAGTGGGGAATTTTAGCGACCGGCACTATTGCCAAAAAGTTTGCGTCTACGGTGGAACAGATGGGCGCAGAAGGGGAGCAGCTTGTTGCCGTGGGCTCACGGCATCTGGAAAGCGCACAGGCGTTTGCGCAGCAGTACGGCATTCCCCGCTGCTATGACTCCTACGAAGCCCTTGCCGCCGACCCGGAGGTGGAGGCCATCTATATCGCCACCCCCAACACCCTGCATTACGAAAACTGCAAGCTCTGTCTGGAGCAGGGCAAGCACGTTTTGTGCGAAAAACCCTTTACCATCAGCCCGGAGCAGGCGCAGGAGCTGTATCGTCTGGCGGAGGAAAAGCACCGCTTTCTCATGGAGGCGTTCTGGATCTGGCTGCTGCCGCTGTACGACCGCCTGCGCGAGATCCTTGCGGCTGGCACCATCGGGGAACTGAAGCAGATCACCTGTCAGTACGGCTTTGTTGCCTCCGGTGCCCGGAAGGACCGCAAGTTTGATTCCGGTCTGGGCGGCGGTGCGCTGCTGGATATCGGCATCTACAATCTGGGCTTTCTGCGCATCCTCACCGGACAGGACCCGGAGAAGGTGGAGACCAAAGAGGTCCACATCAACGAGTACGGCACCGACGATTACAGCCGCCTTGTGCTGACCTACCCCGGCGGCTGCAAGGCGGAGTCGGTCCAGACCATCGGGCAGGAGCTGGAGCGCAATGCCCGTATCGTTGGTACCAAGGGCAGTATCTTTCTGCCGGATTTCCAGCACGCCGAGACCATGACGCTGGAAGTGGAGGGCAAAGAGCCGGAGGTCATCCGCTGCCCGGTGGACATCAACGGCTTTGAGTATGAGATCCGGGAAGCAAGCCGCTGCGTCAAACTGGGGCGCACCGGCAGCAACCGCTACACCCCGCAGGACAGCCTTGCCTTGACCCGCCTGATGTACGACACCCGCATGAGCTGGGGCATGAAGTTTGCGGGTGAGGTGTAAGCACACACCTTGCCGCAAAGGGCTTTTTGCGTGCGGAGACTATGGCATACGGAGAGCGGCAACTCGGAATTGATATAAAAAAGAAGGACACATAGATGAAAACAGTGGTTCTTTATAATATTATTTCTTTTATCATCCTCGTTGCTTTGATTTTTGTCTTAAGGATTGTTAGTAAGAGTAATTTAAGACAAAATCAACAACTTGTTATTAAAGTCATTGCAACTATTTTAATTGTTTGTGTGATAGCGTTCGTGCTTTTTATTGATGCAATAGCATTTGGCATTATAGGACCAGTTCAAGATTAACAATTCCAGTTTGACAAGGAAGTGCTTTGCATGAAAAAGCGTATATCAAGGATTCTCGGTTTAATAATGCTGATTATAGCTATTGCATTTATAGTGTTTGCATTGAACCATCCAGAAATGAGTTTTCCTTGGAACAATACCATTACTTGGTTACTGTATGGTTTATATATTCTTGTGACAGTCATGTTGCTTATTGCGCCTAAGACGAAGAAGTAAACAATTCGCGTTTGTGGAGCGAAGCAGAACAATGAAAGCCCCAGTGGGGCTTTTAAGCGACCGAACAGTCTTGCGGCAGCAAGATGGAGGGGCCTCGCCCCGACAAGTTCGCGTTTGTGGAGCGAAGCAGAACAATGAAAGCCCCAGTGGGGCTTTTAAGCGACCGAACGGTCTTGCGGCAGCAAGATGGAGGGGCCTCGCCCCGACAAGTTCGCGTTTGTGGAGCGAAGCGGAACAATGAAAGCCCCAGTGGGGCTTTCAAGCGACCGAACGGTCTTGCGGCAGCAAGATGGAGGGGCCTCGCCCCGACAAGTTCGCGTTTGTGGAGCGAAGCGGAACAATGAAAGCCCCAGTGGGGCTTTTAAGTGACAGAACAGTCTTGCGTAGCAAGATGGAGGGGCCTCGCCCCGACAAGTTCCAGTTTGCCGGGCAGACGGACATCTGAATAACACAAAATGAGGGGGCAGCCATGGTACTTTATTTTACGGGAACCGGCAACAGCCGATATCTGGCGCGGCGCATTGCCGAAGGGCTGGAGATGCCGCTTTACGACCTGAACGCCTGCATCAAGGCAGGGAATACCGTCCCGGTGCAGACCGGGCGTGACGTGGTGCTGGTAACGCCTACCTACGCATGGCGTATCCCCCGGGTGGTGTCGGAGTGGCTGGGCAAGACCGAGCTGACCGGGGCAGAGCGTATCTGGTTTGTGATGGATTGCGGCAGCGAAATTGGCAATGCGGCAGGCTATAACCGGCAGCTTGCAGTGCAAAAGCAGCTGCAGTATATGGGCACAGCCCAGATCATCATGCCGGAAAACTACATTGCCATGTTCAATGCACCCCAAAAGGAGCAGGCACGGAGCATCGTGGAGCAGGCAGAGCCTGCGCTTCAGAAGGCGCTGGCGCAGCTCAAGGCCGGGCAGGAATTTCCTCCGCCGAGAGAGAACCTCTACGACCGCTTTATGAGCGGCCCGGTGAACCCGGTGTTCTATCGCTTCTTTGTAAAAGCGGAGGCCTTCCGGGCAACGGATGCCTGCATCGGCTGCGGTAAGTGCGTGGAGCTGTGCCCTTTGAACAACATCCATCTGGAAAACGGCAAGCCGGTCTGGGGCAAAAACTGCACCCATTGCATGGCCTGCATCTGCTATTGCCCTAAAGAAGCCATCGAGTACGGCAAAAAGAGCAAAGGCAAGCCCCGGTATCACTTTGAAGAACTGGAAAGGAAGCAGCAGGACGTGTGAAGGAGAGCGGAAATTAAATGAAGTTTTTGTACTTACATGGGTTGGGACAAAAACCAAACAGTTGGGACAGAGTAATAAAAGAAACGAAGGTCTCGGACAGCAGCGTCTGCTTGAGTTTGGCAGAGATGCTGGAGGACAAAGCGGCCACTTATGGGGAACTGTATGCTGCATTCTCAGGAGAGTGTGATAAGGAACATGATGAAATCGTCTTGTGCGGGCTTTCCTTGGGTGCTGTTCTGGCACTTAATTATGCGATAGATCATCCGAATAAAGTAAAGGCACTGGTGCTAATTGCAGCACAATATAAAATGCCTGAAAAGCTATTGAAGTTCCAGAATATGCTGTTTCGCTTTATGCCGAATACAATGTTCAAGCAATTTGGATTCAAGAAAGCAGATGTGATCAGCTTGTGCGGTACGATGACGGAATTGGATTTCAGGGATTCATTATGTAAGGTGTCCTGTCCGGCATTGATCGTTTGTGGGGAAAAGGACAACGCAAACAAAAAAGCCTCAAAGGAACTTGCCAGTTATTTGAGCGATTCCCACTTCCATGAACTTCTGAAAGCAGGTC
This sequence comes from uncultured Faecalibacterium sp., assembly GCF_900066275.1. NCBI lineage: Bacteria > Bacillati > Bacillota > Clostridia > Eubacteriales > Oscillospiraceae > Faecalibacterium > uncultured Faecalibacterium sp. The sequence continues at coordinate 19,639 of NZ_FMFG01000011.1, forward strand.
ATGAAGCAAACATAGAATCTCCGGAGGAATTGGCAACAGTGTTACAGGAATTTTATGATAATGTCGAATAAACTACGATTCATCAAAGAAAGAGGACTGTAAAATGAACATCGAAGAACGGGCGGCACAGGCTGCCGCATGGAAAGCTACTGGACAGTGCAACTGTGCACAGGCGGTGCTGAAGGCATTTGAGGACAAGCTGCCGGTGGATGCCGACACCCTGATGAAGCTGGGCGCAGGCTATGCCGCCGGCATGGGCTGCATGGAGAGCACCTGCGGCGCACTGATCGGCGCTGTGATGGTGGCGGGCATCGTCACCGACGGCAAGGGCACACCCCGCATTTCTAAGGAACTGCTGCAAAACTTTCAGGAAAAGTGCGGTGCTACCATCTGCAAGGATCTGAAGGGAATAGAGAACGGCGCACCGCTGTGCCCGTGCCCGGAGTGCGTCCGCAACGCTGTTCTGGCACTGGGCGAGGTGCTGGGAGAGTAAGATGAAGAAGATCTTGTCTGTTTGCCATGGCAGGATGTGCTGGAGGGGTGCACCGCCCTGCTGGAAGAGCTGCGATAAAAGGGAAAGGGGATGACGAAACGTTATTGCAAGGGCGAACGGTTTGCTGACCTGTCGTTTGCCCGGGAAGTCTTTGAAAGAATAAACCTATTGACATGGTGCGAAAATGGGTTTATACTATCCCCAACACAAGGAAGGGAGCGCAGACAGATGAAACATACAGCAGATGCCCGGCACAGACTACCCGGGCGAATGCGCTGCTCCCAGACAAATTCCCGGCAGACAGACTGAGAAAAAACAGGAAGATGCCGTTGTCTGGGAGAAGTGCCCGAACATACATCGTCACAATAAAAGGAGAACCGACAATGGCTGATTATAAACTGTGGAACGCACTGAAGAATGCTAAAAAATATCGCTGGGTGGAACTTTCTCACTCGCTGAACAACGAAAGCCCCTACTGGTCCGGCATCCCGGAAGGCTCCGTGGAGCTGGCAAAGACCGTGTGGGACTGGGGCAAGCCGGAACTGGAATGCCTGATCCAGACCTTCAAATTCCCCGGACAGTTCGGTACCCATATCGACTTCCCGGGTCACTTCATCAAGGGCAAAGCGCTGTCCGAAAAGTTTGATGTGAACGACCTGATTTTCCCGCTGGTGGTCATCGATATTTCTGAGCAGGCCAAGAAAGACCCTCGCTATGCTGTGACAGTGGAGGACATCAAGGCCTATGAAGCAAAGTACGGTCCTATCCCGGATGGTGCGCTGGTGGCTCTGCGCAGCGACTGGTATAAGAAGTGGCCGGATATGGATGCGCTGTCCGGCATCGACGCAGAGGGCAAAGAAAATGCTCCCGGCTGGTCGCTGGAAGCATTGGAGTATATCTACAAGGTGCGCAATGCCGCCGCCAACGGCCACGAAACGCTGGATACCGATTCCTCTGCGGTGGCGGAGGAAAAGGGTGACCTTGCCTGCGAACGCTATGTTCTGGACAACGACAAGCTGCAGGTGGAGGTGCTTGCAAATCTGGATAAAGTTCAGCCTGCCGGTGCGGTAGTCATCGTTTCTTATCCCCGCATTGAAGGGGCAACTGGTCTGCCCGCACGGGTCTGGGCTATTACCGAATAAGAGCGGAGAAGTGGGAAAATGTCCTTTCCCCCTGCCACCAGCGCCATGCTGCATAACCTTTCCACCCTTGGCATCAGCCTGCGCAGCATGACAGACCTGTTGGAGCAGAAGTCTTCCCTGTAAAAATGGTACGCCGGAGCGTCCGCAGATGCTCCGGCGTATCGAAATGATAGATCTCCCAGCCAAAAGGAGGCTGCTGCACAAATACTGCGCAGCAGCCTCCTTTTTTAGTTCAGATGAATCGGCAAAAGCCCAGCCAGCAGCCCAGCAGGAAGAAGAGCAACACTTTACCCAGCACCGGCAGCCATAGACGCTTGCACAAGGTGGTATCCCACTGGTGGATGTTCTGCTTGGGGCAGGTGCCAACGCAGGCTTCACAGGCGATGCATTCCCCGCTGCGCAGGCTGGTTTCCTCCAGCTTCAGGCACACCGGGCACTGCTGTTTACAGGCATTGCAGCCCGGGATGCAGCCGTCGCTCTGCCGGTGCAGCCGCGCAAATGGCAGCACCGGCAGCAGGGCAAACACCGCTCCCATGGGGCAGAGGAACTGACAGAAGAACCGGGGCTGCACCGCCATACCCAGCAAAATGAGCACAAGCAGCCCGATGCCCACACCAAAGCCCTCCGGCGGCAGATGCAGAGCCGTCAGGCGGGAAAACACCTCCCACGGGCTTGCGCCGGTCAGCATCTTTTCCTGCCGGGTCACATACAGTGCTACCAGCCATGCCAGCAGCAGATATTTGACCTTCTGCCCCAAAAGCACCGCCCGCTCCGGCAGACGGAGCTGCTTTTTGCGGTGGAACAGCTTTTTTTGAATAAGCCCGGAAAGCGCCCAGACGGCATCGCCCAAGCTGCCGAAGGCGCAGGCATACCCACAGAAAAAACGGTCGAAAAGCAGGGTGAAGCCGCACAGCCCCAGCAGGGAAAGCGTGAAGCTGTCCACAGAGAGCACCTCGCCTGCACCGATGTGCAGAAAGATCTGTTTTACCCCGGAAAACCCGGCCACGAATGCGCCCGGCATGGACACAAAGAAGAACAACTGCACCCCGGTGCGCAGCCATGTACGGCGCTTTTTGTCCCGCTGACGCTGCTGCGCCGCTGTTAAAGGCTTTGCCTGTGTTTTTTCCATCATCCCGCCGCCTTTCCCAGTGCGTTCTCTACCGCACCGATAAGTCCTTCTGCCGTGAGGGTAGCGCCGGAAACGGTATCCACCTCAGCAGACTGCACTGCCAGCATCTCGTCCAGCAAAGGCAGCGCCTGCTTATAGTAGGGCTTATCCTCGCCGGAAGCATCCAGCACCGCAATATCGGTCATTTTTCCGTTCTGGATAGTCACCGACACCTGAATGACATCGCCAAAACCATAGGCGCTGCCCTCATAGATGCCGTCCCGGTAGCCGCTCTGCTCTGCCTGTGCTGCGCTCTGCGCCTGCAAAACGGAAGCATTGTAGGCTTCAACTTCGGCAATTTCCTGCTTGCGCTGGCTTACCGCTGCCGCCCGGATCAGCGCCACCTGCTGGTATTGCCACAGTACCCCCAAAATGAGCAGCAGGTTCACCGCCCGGAGGAGAAAATTTTTGTATTTCATTCTGCTGCTCCTTCCGTTTCAGATTCAATCCCGGTCTCTTCCGGCGGCAGTGCCGGCTCGGATGTCGGCAGCACTTCCTCAGAAGATGCCGGTTCCGGTTCAGAGGATGCCGGTGCATCTGCATAGAAAAGCTGCTGCCATACTTCCTTGAGCCACACGGGAACGGCGCTCTTTTCCTCCGGCTGCACCACCTCCACGGTGGGCGCGGTGACCGGCGTTTCCCCGGGCTCTGCTGCTTCAGACGGTGCGGTTCCCTCTGCCGTCTCTTCCGATGCAGTCTGCTCCGGAGCGGTTTTCTCTGCCGGGGCAACAGCGGCCTTTGCCAGTGCCAGCTTGACCGCGTTCAGGATGCCGGTGGAAGAGTAGGTCGCGCCGGAAACAGCATCCACGTTGGGGCTTTGTCCCTCCAGAATGGCGGGGATGACCTGTTTTGCCCGGGAGAGATATTCCTCCTCGTCCTCGGCGCTCAGGATCGTGATATCGGTAATTTTATCCTCTGCCACCGTGACCTGCACTGTGATCTGCCCCTCAAAGCCCATGGCTTCGGCAGTGTAGATGCCGTCCAAGTAGATGGAGGGAGCCGTAAATTCCTCCACCACAAGCGTTGCAGCGGGCTTTGGTTGGGGCGGCAGGGGATTGTTGACCACCTCGCCGGTCAGGGCGTTCTGCACTGCGCCCAGAATGCCCCGGCTGGTGTAGGTGGCCTCGGAAACGGCATCCACCTCCCAGCTCTGAGTCTCCACCACGGTGGTCAAAAGCCGCTTGGCACGCCGCAGAAACTGCTTGGTCTCGTGGGATGCGTCCAAGATCTCCACCTCCGTGATGCTGCCGTTTTCCATGGTGACCTGTACTCGGACGGCACCGCCGTAGCCCCGGGAAGAGCCGACGTAAACGCCGTCGGCATAGGGCAGCTTGGGCAGGGTTTCTTCCTCCGCTTCGGAGGAAGCGGCTTCCACAGACTGCTCCACCACGGTTGTCAGCTTTTCCGGCACGGCGGCCAGCACCGGAACGGTGCGGGGCAGGGCAAAAAGTACAGCTGCCGCTACCGCCACCGTCGGGAGAAGCTGCACCAGCGGCAGCAGTGTATGGCATCGTTTTTTGTTCATTCCAACTCCTCCTGACACGGAAAAGCAAGGCCGCTTGATGCCAAGCGACCTTGCCGTTTTGTACTGTATTTGATTTGCTAAATCAGGCAGCTTTCCGCGACCTCACAGCGCCACATTGACCGGCAGGACATACACGCCGTCGGCGGCGTAGAAGGTGATCTGAGTAATCGTCTTGCCGATGATGGATGCAAAGTAAGGATCATCGGCATTGAAGCCCAGCTTGGTACCATGCCAGATGTTGGTCACATGATGCAGGCCGTACTCACTGCCATCGGCGGTGGTCAGAACTACGCCGTAGACCTTGTTGGCCTTGTAGTCCAGATCAAAACCGGAGATTTTCATCTCGTAGGTGGCATGGTGACCGTTGGTATTCAGCTCCACAGTGGTGCCCTCTACAGTGGTCTCGGTGGCGTGGACCTTGCCAAACTCCCACTTGCCGCTCAGCAGGTTATACCATGCGGTGATGTAGTAGGCAGGGGTCTCACTGAGCTTGTAGTAAGCGTAGCTCTCGTTCTCAAACAAGGCATCTGCGCCGGTGTAGGTGGTGGTGGATTCCTTGCCCTTCAGGGTAACGGTAATGTCGTAGCTGTCGGCATCGGTGACCTGCTTTGCATTCTTCAGCGCCCACGGGGTCAGCACCTTGACCGGGAAGGAAACGCCGGTGATGTCGGTGCCATCTGCGTTGATGTGGTAGGAACCGGCGGCAAGGTTGCCTGCGCGGGTCTTGTTCCTGGTGGCGCTGGTCACAGCGTCGATCTCAGATGCGTTGTCCACACCGGCAGCCTTGTAGAAGTCGGCGTAGGGGATGTTCATCTGGACATAGCTGGAGGTCAGGCAGTTTTCCTGTTCCACCTCTTCCGCAGCGAAGGCCGGGACTGCCACAGCGCATACCAGCATAGCGGCCGCAAGTGCACCTGCAAATACTTTTTTCAATCTCATGGTAACACACCTCTATCTCAGTTTTGAAAAAATAGTTAGCTTTGCCTAACAATTGATGCAAAAAAATGCAGGGGAAAAACCCCTCAGATGGTTAGGCAAAACAAATTCGCGAAGTAAAAATAGCACTCCCACCGGGCGTTGTCAAGTAGAAACCGGAAAGTTTGCAGAGGTGAATTTTTCGATGCAGGAAACGATCTGCATCCTCTATACCGCAAAGCCCTTGACCTTTTTGCCGGAGCGCAGTATACTTTTTATGCAGTTAGTCACGAATAACCGCAAGGAGGTACTACATGATACAAGACGCATTCTGGGGAATCCTGATTCCATTTCTAGGTACAAGCCTTGGGGCAGGCTGTGTGTTCTTTTTGAAAAACTCTTTGCGCGACGGCATCCAGCGCGCCCTCACCGGCTTTGCCGCCGGAGTGATGGTGGCGGCATCGGTATGGAGCTTGCTGATCCCGGCTATGGAGCAGGCTGCAGATCTGGGCAGGCTGGCGTTTTTCCCGGCGGCGGTGGGTTTCTGGCTGGGCATCCTGTTTTTGCTGCTGCTGGACCATCTCATCCCGCATCTGCACCAGAACAGTTTGCAGGCCGAAGGGCCAAAAAGCCAGCTCCAGCGCACCACCATGATGGTTCTGGCGGTGACGCTGCACAACATCCCGGAGGGTATGGCAGTGGGCGTAGTCTATGCCGGATACCTTGCCGGAACTGCCCAGATCACCGCCGCCGGGGCGCTGGCACTTTCCCTTGGCATTGCCATCCAGAACTTCCCGGAGGGGGCCATCATCTCCATGCCACTGCGGGCGGAAGGAATGAAAAAAGGCCGGGCGTTCTGGGGCGGCGTACTGTCCGGCATCGTAGAGCCCATCGGGGCAGTGTTGACGATTCTGGCGGCAGGCATCGTGGTGCCTGCTTTGCCCTATCTGCTCAGCTTTGCCGCCGGAGCCATGCTGTATGTGGTAGTGGAGGAACTGATCCCGGAAATGTCGCAGGGGCAGCACTCCAACGTTGGCACGGTATTTTTTGCGGTGGGCTTCAGCGTGATGATGGTGCTGGATGTGGCACTGGGGTGACGGTTGGGGGTTCCCGAAAGCGAAATCTCTTTCGGAATACCCGAAAATACCTAAACTTCTTGACAGAGGAGACGGCAGGGCGTATTATTTTGGCAGAAGGACCGCTGAGAAGCGGCTTTTTATAGAATGAAAAGTTAGCTTTACCTAACTTGTGGCACGAGGAATTGCTGGCCGTCACCCGGTGCAGCGGGCGCATCTGGTAAAAAGTATTGCATTGTGAACGGTAAACAGAAAGAGGGTGGCATTATGTCCTTTTTTGAAAATACCCGAAAGCCCGTAGGCCTTGGCGGGAAGATCATGGTTGCTATGATGAACTTTGGACACAGCGCAATGGCAGAATGGGGGCTGCGCTTTTTACAGCCTGCCCCGGATGCCATGGTGCTGGACTGCGGCTGCGGCGGTGGAGCGAACATTAAGACACTGTTGAAACTGTGCCCCAAAGGCAGGGTGCAGGGCATCGACTACTCAGCCGTCAGTGTGGAAAAAGCGCGAAAGGTCAATGCCAGAGCCATTGCAGCAGGACGGTGTACCGTGCAACAGGCAAGCGTGACAGAGCTGCCGTTTGAAGCGGAGCAGTTTGATGTGGTGACTGCCTTTGAAACGGTCTACTTCTGGCCGGAACTTGCGCAGAATTTCAGAGAGGTTTATCGAGTGCTGAAGCCCGGCGGGGTCTTTTTCATCTGTAACGAAGCGAACGGCGAAACGACAAAAGACGACAAATGGACGCAGATCATCAATGGCATGACCATCTATACGGATACTGCACTGAAAGCGTATCTGGAACAAGCAGGATTCTGTCAGATCCAGAGCCACAAAAATAAAAAGGGCTGGCTGTGCGTTACGGCGCAAAAGCGGTGAAAGAGTGTAAGGAGGACGGAGCATGGAACGAAAAGAAGCAATCCGCAGTGCCTACCGGCTGACAGGCGGCAATAATTTTTATGACAGTATGATCACCTGTTCCACCCTGAGCGGGAAAGCAGTGTGCCGTCTGGTGTGGGACATGAACAAGGTGGAAAACGATGCCTATCTGGAAAAGGCACTGTCCGGCATCCCGAAGCATTTTTCCGGCAAGCTGCTGGAGGTGCCGGTGGGCACCGGCATTCTGACCATACGATAAAACCAAAGGGAGTTCTGCCTGGACCTTCGTCCGTGACGGAACTCCCCTTTTTTAGCTTTATAGAAAAACCATAAGTCATCTGCCACGGTCAGTGGAGCAAAAACCACACACCCAGCAGGATCGCAAGGAAGATCAGGTTGGACAGGGTGAACAGCCCCAAATACTGCTTCTTTCCCTGTGGCAGCTCCCGTGCGATCTGTCGGTAGGAAATAAGACTGGCCATGGATGCGATCAAAGTGCCAAGACCTCCCAGATTGGTGCCGATGATAAGGGCTTGTGTCTCTGCCGTGAACCCGGACAGCAGCAGGGCGGCGGGAACATTACTGGTGACCTGCGAAGCAAGAACCGCCACAAGAACTTCCCGGCCGGTCAAAAACTCCTGCAGCCAGCCGGAAAAGGCCGGAATGCGGCCAAGATTGCCAATGAAGATGAAAAAAGCCACAAAGGTCAAAAGCAGGGAATAGTCCACTGCCCGTAAGGTGTGCGGGTCTGCAAAAAGGGCGCAGACGAGTACAGCGGCAAAGGCAATGCCATAAGGCAACACCCGGATCACGGACAGCAGGCAGACGGCAAACAGAACCAGATACAGCAGGATGATCTTCTGATCTCCCTGAGATGCAGAAGAAGAAACAAGCTCGTCCACGGAGAGGGCGGCAGAGGCTTTCCGGCAGACCAGCGCTGCCCAAGCCAGCAGCAGGAGCAGAGAGACCAGGGTGTAGGGCAGCATAAGAAGAACAAATCCCCCGATGCTCATGCCGCTTTTTCCGTAAAGATAGAGGTTCTGCGGGTTGCCGATGGGGGTCAGCATACTGCCAAGGTTTGCCGCAATGGTCTGCATACAGACCACCGGGATCAGAAGGGAGCGGCGGACATCCGCTCCCAGACGGCTCAGAACCACGAACGTAAAGGGAACGAAGGTCAGCAGGGAAACATCGTTGGTGATGAACATGCTTCCGAAAAAGCACAGCCCGACCAGTACCAGTGTCAGCTGAAAGGTGCTGTGGGTACGGGACAGCAATGCCCGGCCCAGTCCATCAAAAAAGCCCTGCCGCCGCAGCCCGGCCATGACCGTCATCAGGGAAAACAAAATCGCCAGCGTGCGCAGGTCGATGTAGCCGAGATACTGCGCATCCGGCAGAACAAAGAAGGCGGAGACAACGGCCAGCACAGCGGCTGCGGTGAGAACCGTTTCCTGCTGAATGAATTGTTTGAGTTTCATAGAGACACATCCTTGTAATTGTAAAGGCTGCCCTGCTGCGATGCCGGGCGGCCTTTTTCCGTATTTCAGAGCAGCAGCTCAAACGACCCGATCATCAGGGGCATTCTTCAATGTGGAAGATCGCTACTTTCCCGAAGAACGGATTGCAAGTGCGTGCAGCTTCCGGCTCAAATCGGCCAGGTACCATGCGATTGCCATACCGCCGGCAATTCCAAGAGCGGCCAGAAAGGTCTGCTCTCCGAAATGCTCTGCAGCAGACAAATCATTGGAGACGACTGCGTTCATGCAGTAGTAGAGGGTGCTTCCGGGAATGAGGGGAATGGCAGCGGTAATGAAGAAAGGCGTAGAGGGTGCATTGCAGCATCGGGCAAGAATTTCGGCATACAGAGCGGCACAGAAACCGGCCAACAGATTGGCAAGAAAGACGCTGTGCAGGGTGTTGGCGGCAAGAAGATAAGCCAGCCATGCCAGAAGTCCGCCTACACCGGCGGCGGGTAAGTAGCGCCGGTTCAGATTGAAGATCAGTCCGAAACCGACCGAACCAAGGGCAGCACTGAGCAACTGCGAAAAAACCTGTATCATGCGGAAATTCCTCCCATCAACCAGATGGCGGCCATCATGCCGAGGGCAAGGGTGGCGGCCATCAGAATGGCTTCCACCAGCCGAAGAGAGCCGGAAATAATGTCCCCAAGTAAGATGTCCCGGATGGAATTTGTCAGCATGATGCCGGGAATCAACAGCATGATGATACCAATCAGAACTTTATCGGCATGAAACTGCATCCCAAAGCGGCAGAGCAGCAGAGTGGAGACACCGCTGAGAAATGATGCTATAAACTGAAATTCTACACCATTCATACAAAAAGGCGAGAGATAGCGCTCCATCCAGCAAATCAGAACGGCAATGCCGCCGGCCAGCAGGCCGTCCCAGAGATTTCCACCAAAGAAGATGGCAAAACTGGAAGCAGCCAACACACTGCCGGCAAGATGCAGTCTTGGGTCCGGATGCTGTGCCAGAATGGCATTCAGCTGGCGCTGAAACTCTTCTATGGAAGGAGGCGCTGTGCAGATACGGCGGCTGAGCGCATTGAGCTTTTCCAATGTCAGCAGGTCATTGCTGGCAGCGTGACGCAGGCGGCGGGTCTCGGTCTGCGGCGGCAGCGAGGGCATGGTAAGCGTGACCACGATGCTGGATGTGATCACGAATACATTCACATCTTCTGCCCCATAGGCGATTGCGATCCGGTTCAAAGTGTCCTCAACGCGGAATACTTCTGCGCCGCTGTTTTGTAAAGCTTCGCCCATTCGGACCAGAATGTGGAGAAAATGACTGATCTCGGTCTCTTCCACAATATCACGCTCTTTTCATCTCGGTTTCTACATTATTATAGCGGGTGGACCGGCAGAACGCAAGACGCTGCAAGGACAGAGAGACTTTTTGATAACTGCATTGTTTACGCGGGCAATGGATCGCCTGGTTCTGAAAAAACGGCTTGCATCCGTTCTGTCACAGCGAAAGACTACGATCAGAGAAGAAAAAATTGAATCCAGTGCAAACGATTTTGCCGAGAATTGCATGAAATGTTATAAAAGTATTATTCTTTTATGAATTTTAGCACTCTACTATTGACACTGCTAATAAACAGTGTTATAACAGTGGCGTGCTCAGGAGAAAGGGGCATGAGGGAACCGCAAGGCTCCCGGGAAGACTCCGCTTCTGATGCACGATCTTGATTTTATGCCCGACCCGAACGCCGGGATTGGAGGGTTGTTTTATGTTTATGCCTGCTGTTTTCCATGAAAATCTGTTCGATGATTTCTTTGATCCGTTTTGGAACGACGGTGTGCTGGAGCGTGCAATGAATCGTGAAGAGCGTGAGACCTTCGGCAAGCGCGGCGCAAACATGATGAAAACCGATGTGAAGCAGACCGCCGATGGCAACTATGATGTGGCTGTTGACCTGCCCGGCTGCAAGAAGGAAGACGTTCAGATGGAGCTGAGCGACGGCTACCTGACCATTCAGGCCGTCCGCAACCACTCCAATGACGAGAAGGACAACAATGGCCGTTATCTGCGCCGTGAGACCTTCTCCGGTACCTGTGCCCGCAGCTTCTATGTGGGTGATGCCGTGAAGAAGGAGGACATCCACGCAAAGTTCGAGGATGGCATCCTGCACATCGTGCTGCCCGCACCGCAGCAGCAGAAGGCTCTGCCTGCGAATCCCAATCTCATTGAAATCGAGTAACGTTTGTGCATCGGTGTGAGGAACACCGGCGCATAGAACCAACCCCCGGAGAACCGTAAGAAGCTCTTCGGGGGTTTTTGTATTCTGACATCTTTTCGGAAGTGAAAAAGCGTGGTACCCACAACACCGACACGCAAGAGGGCGCAGCAGTCAATCTTTTTGAAACCGCCGTCAAACACGCATAAAAGCGAAAAGAACCCGCTTTCAACATCAAATTGAAGTGAAAGCGGGTTCTTTATTGAAGTGACACCAAGTTGTCACAAAATCACAGCTTTAGAAGGCCTGTGCATCATATTTATAGCGATATTTCGCCGTAAATTCGTTTCTGCTTGATGGGGTGAATTATTTCCGACTTGTCAGCCGGTTGAGCAGCATCACAGCCAGGACAATGACACCAATGACGAGAAGAATGCCGACCATGCCGATGAGCATCATGGGCAGGGTGGTCATCCACGAAGAAAGATGAAGCATAAGTGTACCTCCGTTAAGCCATCAGGGTCAGAATCAGGCCGCCTGCAATGACGGATGCGATCTGCCCCGAAACGTTGACGCTGATGGAGTACATCAGCAGGAAATTCTGGTTATCTTCTTCCAATCCCATCTTGTTGACCACACGGCCGCTCATGGGGAAGGCGGAGATGCCGGCTGCACCGATCATCGGGTTCAGTTTTTTGCCTTCGGGCAGGAACAGGTTCAGCAGCTTTGCAAACAGCACGCCGCCTGCGGTATCAAAAACGAAGGCTACCAGACCCAGTGCAAGGATGAGCAGAGTATCGGGCCGGACAAACTTGTCAGCGGTCATCTGTCCGGCCACGGTCAGGCCCAGCACGATGGTGATGAGGTTTGCCAGCACATTCTGCGCGGTTTCGCTGAGGGCGTTCAGTACGCCGCACTCCCGCAGCAGGTTGCCGAACATCAGAAAACCAACTAGAGCTACACTGGCAGGAGCTACCATACCGGCAATGATGGTTACAACAATGGGGAACAGAATCTTCGTCAGCTGGCTGACATTGCCCTTTTCATAGGGCATCCGGATGCGGCGGTCCTTCTGAGTGGTCAGCAGTTTAATGACCGGCGGCTGCACGATGGGCACCAGAGCCATGTAACTGTACGCTGCCACCATGATGGCACCAAGGTACTGGGAGTTGAGGGTGTTAGCTACAAAAATGGCGGTGGGACCGTCCGCTGCACCAATGACAGCGATGGAAGCAGCATCCTTCAAATCAAAGAAGAAGCCTGCCAGAAACAGGGTGAAGAAAATACCAAACTGCGCTGCGGCACCAAAGAGCATGAGCCACGGTTTTTCCAGCAGGGGGCCAAAGTCGATCATAGCACCAATGCCGATGAAAAGCAGCAGGGGAAACAGCTCGTTGGACATGCCTGCTTCAAACAGGGCAGAAATGGGGCCTACGGTATCGCCCTGCGTGATGGCACCGGACAGCGGAAGATTGACCAGAATGGCACCAAAGCCCATGGGTAAAAGCAGGCTCGGCTCCATTTTTTTGGCGATGGCAAGGTAGATGAGCAATGCACCAATGCCCCACATCACCACCATCTGCCAAGTCAGGTTTCCAAAATTGGAAAACAGACTTGCGAATGTGTTCAGAAAGTTCATAGTTTTCTTGCCTCCTATTGTGCTCCGGTACGGTGACAAGAAAAAGAGACTCCTGCCACAGCACCTTGTCTGTGACAAAAGTCTCAAGCGAACACATGACATCGGGCATTTCTGCCGTGATGACGCTGCCATGCAGCAGTCTCCCGAAGAATAAGCCGGAATACTGCCCTTTACTCCCTTTTATCAGATGTATTAAAACAGAATATGGGAAAACTGTCAAGAAAAATACAGAAATCTTTTCTGTATCTTATGAGGGTCCTTCCGCTATGGTTCGCGCAAGCTGATTACAGCAAAGCATTTCTGAAAGCCCATCGAGAGAAAATCACTCTGCACAAGGCGGCCCCGGAGAGCTGCGATAAGCCCTCCGGGGCCATTTTTGTTTTTCGACATCTTTCCGACAGTGGAAAAGCGTGGTAGAATAGGAGCAAAGCTGATATATGATCAACAGGAAAGGGGAAAATCAAGATGGAAACGGTCTATATCGCAGGCGGATGCCTTTGGGGCGTACAGCATTTTTTTGACACAGTGCCTGGTGTACAGATGACTGAAGCCGGCAGAGCCAACGGAACAACGAGTTCTCTGGATGGCCCATACGATGGATATGCAGAATGCGTAAAAGTGGTCTATGATGAGAAAAACACAAGCATTTCAGAACTGATGGCACACCTGTTTGAGATCATCGACCCCTACAGCCTGAACAAACAGGGCGTGGACGTTGGAAAAAAGTACCGGACAGGGCTGTACAGTACAGATCCCAGACATCTGGAAGAAGCAAGAGCTTTTATAAACGGCCGGGAGGACCGGGACAAGATCATGCTGGAAGTGCTGCCGCTGACAAATTATGTCCGGAGCGCTGAGGAGCATCAGCACCATCTGGAACGGCACCCTGAAGACTGCAGTTACTGCCATATCCCGGATGCTGTCCTGAACAGATACAGAAATCAGTAAATATGCGATCCTACCATTGCAGTAACACCAATGGAAAGTATCAGGAGCAGGAGAGTGCTCCGCTGGTGCGGGAATTTCTGGCGGATACCGGCATGACGGCGGCGCAGATCGACCGGGTGGCCTATCTGGTGGGGCACCACTGATGGTTCTGGATGTGGCGCTTGGCTGAGAGAGCGAAGCGGCTTCTCAATGGTAAAATAACGGAAAACACCCCTGTGAGCTTTTTTAAACTCACAGGGGTGTTTTTAGGCGTTGGGGTCGGTCAGCACAAAGGTCAGCTCGGCGGTGGCGGCGCACTTGCCGTCCACCCACGCCGAGGCTTTGCCCACGCCCACCGGGCCGTGCTGTTCTACCAGTTCACAGTGCAGGGTGAGCACATCGCCGGGGGTGACCTGCTTGCGGAAGCGGGCATTCTTGATGCCGCCGAAGAGGGCCAGTTTGCCCTTGTTCTCCGGCAGGCTGAGCGCTGCCACCGCGCCGGTCTGGGCCAGTGCTTCCAGAATGAGCACTCCCGGCATCACCGGCTGGCCGGGAAAATGTCCGCAGAAAAATTCCTCATTGCGGCTCACGCACTTGCGGCCGATGGCCCACTGGCCCGGCTCGTAGTCCAAAATGCGGTCCACAAGGGCAAAGGGATAGCGGTGCGGCAGAAGCGCCGCAATCTCCTCGCTGTTCAGGGCGTTTGCGTCTGCACGCACGGTGCGGGGTTCTGCCATGGGTCAGCCCTCCCATCTGCGCAGGGCGATGCAGGCGTTGTGCCCGCCAAAGCCCAGACTGTTGCTCAGTGCGTAGGTCATGGCCTGCGCACGGCCAGTGTTCGGCACATAGTCCAGATCACATTCGGGATCGGGCTGCTCATAGTGGATGGTGGGCGGCGCAAACTGGTCATGCAGGGCCAGCGCTGTAAATACGGCTTCAATGCCGCCCGCACCGCCCAGCAGATGGCCGGTCATGCTCTTGGTGCTCACCACAGTCAGCTGCTTTGCGTGTTCGCCGAACACCGCATGGATGGCGGCGGTCTCGCAGGCATCGTTCATGTGGGTGCCGGTGCCGTGGGCGTTGATGTGGTCCACCTGCTCCGGTGCGATGCCTGCATCCGCCAGCGTCAGCGTCATGCAGTCGATGGCACCTGCGCCGCCGGGGGCGGGGGCGGTGAAGTGGTAGGCATCGCAGTTGGCACCGTAGCCCACCACCTCGGCGTAGATGTGCGCACCGCGGGCACGGGCATGTTCCAGCTCTTCCAGCACCAGCACACCGCTGCCTTCGCCCATCACGAAGCCGCCGCGCCGTGCGTCAAAGGGCAGGCTGGCTGCATCCGGATCGGTCGCAGTGGAAAGCGCTTTCATGCTGGTAAAGCCGCCGATGCCCAGAGGGCTGATGCAGCTCTCTGCACCGCCGCAGACCATGGCGGTCTCGTAGCCGTCACGGATGCGGTGGAAGGCATCGCCTACGGCATTGGTGCCGCCGGCGCAGGCCGTCACCGGGCAGGTGCACATGCCCTTCAGGCCAAAGCGGATGGCCACCTGTGCTGCCGCCATGTTGGCAATGGACATGGGCACGAAATAGGGGCTTACCTTTTCCATGCCCTTCTCTTCACCACGGGTGTGCTGCTCCTCAATGGTGGGCAGACCGCCGATGCCGCTGGAAAGGATGACACCGATCTGTTTGGCTTCCGCTTCGGTGTCCAGACCGCTGTCTGCAACTGCTTCAGCGGCGGCAGCAAGGGCCAGAACGGTAAAGCGGGCCATCTTGCGGGCTTCCTTTTTGTCCACGATGGTTTCCGGGTCAAAGCCCTTCACCTCGCCTGCCAGCTTGCATTTAAAATCGGTGGTATCGAACTGGGTAATGGGGCCGATGCCGCATTTGCCCGCTTTGGCAGCGGCCCAGCTGTCGGCGGTGTTGTTGCCCAGCGGGTTCACGGTGCCAAGGCCGGTGATCACGACTCTGCGTTTTTCCATGAGAGTTTTCTCCTTTTACATTGCCATGCCGCCGTCTGCACAGAGCACCTGCCCGGTGAGATAGCTGCTTTGTTCTGCGGCAAAAAATGCCACTGCATTTGCCACATCCTCCGGCTTTCCTGCGCGGCCTGCGGGGATGCCCTTTGCCATTTCGGCACGGACGGCTTCCGGCAGGGCGGCGGTCATGTCGGTCTCGATAAAGCCCGGCGCGACTGCATTCACGGTCACATTGCGGCTTGCCAGCTCGCGGGCAAGGCTTTTGGTCAG
>NZ_FMFG01000011.1:35660-48308 GCF_900066275.1 uncultured Faecalibacterium sp.
CCTCGGCAGTGGAAACATCGGCCTGCACAGCCACGGCATTTGCGTTTTCGGCCTTGCACAGAGCCACCGTCTCGGCAGCTGCAGCTTCGCCGTGGCAGTAATTCACCACAACATTGCAGCCCTGCTTTGCCAGCTGGATGCACACAGCCCGGCCAATGCCCCGGCTTCCGCCAGTAACAACGGCGGTGCGGATGATCGTTTCTTCGCTCATAGCTCTTCCTTCCATGCTGTCAGTGCGGCGTTCAGCTGCTCCGGGGTCTCCACCGAAGCGCAGACCACGCCGGGCAGGGTCTTTTTCACAAAGCCAGCCAGAGCACTGCCCGGGCCGACTTCCAGAATATGGTCTACGCCCAGCTCGCCGAGGCGGTGGAGCGTATCTTCCATGTAAACGCTGCTCTGCACCTGCTTCACGAGCAGGGCGGGGATGCTGTCCTGCTCAGCTTTTTCATGGCCAAGGCAGTTGAACAGCACCGGCACCTGCATCTCGCCAAAGGGCTCAGACGCAAAACGCTTTGCCAGTGCATCCCCGGCGGGGGCCATGAGGCGGGTGTGGAACGGGCCGCTCACCTTGAGCGGGATGCAGCGGCGGGCACCGGCTTCTTTGGCCAGTGCGGCGGCTTTGTCCACAGCGGCTTTCTCGCCGCCGATGACCAGCTGACCCGGGCAGTTATAGTTGCAGATCTGCACACAGCCGAGCTGTGCAGCCTGCTCACAGCAGGCTGCAAGTGCCTGCCGGTCAAGGTTCAGCACGGCGGTCATGCCGCAGTCGATGCCCTTTGCAGCTTCGGCCATGGCTTTGCCGCGGTAAGCGGCCAGCTCGATGGCCTGCTTTGCGGTGAACACCCCGGCAGCTTCCAGCGCGGAGTATTCGCCCAGCGAAAGCCCGGCCACATAAGCGGGTTTCACGCCCTGCTGGGCCAGCACTGCGGTCACGCCGCAGGCAAAGGCCACCATGCAGGGCTGGGTGTATTCGGTCTGATTCAAAAGGCCGTCCGGGTCCTCAAAGCAGACGCGGTGCAGATCGAAGTCCAGCTCTGCACTGTCGAATGCCGCCCGGAACGCGGGAGAGCCTTCGTAAAATTCTTTGCCCATGCCGGGGTGCTGTGCCCCCTGACCGGCATATAAAACGGCAAGCTTCATTGATTTTGCCTCCATTCGGTCACAAGTTCATCCATCAGCTCCTGTACCGTGCGCATCCGGTCCAGCCTGCCCACGTTGGCCCCGCAGAAGAACAGGCCCTCCTCCACATTGCCCTTTACGGCTTCGATGAGCGCGTGGGTGATGCAGTAGGGCACCTTGGCGGGGTCGCAGGTCTTCAGGCAGCGGGCACAGTGCCGGGGAGGGAAGCGGGTCCCCTCTGCCAGCGCCTGCACCAGCGGGGTGTTCAGTGCACGGCCCGGCATTCCAACCGGGCTGTGGATGATCCGTACATCTTCGGGCCGGGCGTTCAGCAGAACGTCCTTGTAGCCCTGGGATGCGTCGCACTCGTAGGTGGTGATAAAGCGGGTGGCAAGCTGTACGCCTGCAGCGCCCATTGCGGTAAAGTGGGCCATATCGGCACCGGTATACACGCCGCCTGCCAGAAACACGGGGATGCTGTGGCCAAATTGTGCTTCAAAGGGCTTTACCTCGGCCAGCACCTCGGGCAGGATGTCATCGAGGGTCTGGCATTTGCCTGCCAGCAGGTCATCTTCGGCAAAGCCGAGGTGTCCGCCTGCCTTGCAGCCTTCGATCACCACAAAATCAGCGGTGCGGCCAAACTCTTTGGCCCAGCGGCGCAGGATGAGCTTTGCGGCTCTTCCGCTGGAAACGATGGGAGCGATGGCAACATCCGTTGTGCCCACGATGCCGGGCAGCTCCAGCGGCAGGCCCGCGCCGGACACCACCGCGTCCACGCCCGCTTCCACAGCAGTGCGGATCGCGGCCGCATAATCCTGCGTTGCCACCATGGCGTTGATGGCTACCATGCCCGCGCCCTTTGCAATCTGCTTTGCTTTTTTAATTTCCGCTGTCAGTGCACGGTGGTTGGCGCTTGCCGGGTCGCGGGCAAAGTCCGGCTCCCGGTAGCCTGCATCGGCGGTGGAGATGCACCCCATGCCGCCGCAGGCTGCAACAGCACCGGCCAGCCCGCCAAGGGAAACGCCCACACCCATGCCGCCCTGTAGGATGGGCACAGATAGGGTCTTTCTGCCGAGGGTCAGCATTCGGTGCTCAGCGCGGCAATGCGCTGCCTCCCGCTGTTCCACAGGTCTGCAAGAATATCCGCCACCGGGCGCACCTCGTGCAGCATGCCTGCCACCTGACCGGCCATCAGGCTTCCGGTGGTGGTGTCGCCCTCAAACACGGCGCGGCGCAGGCTGCCAAGGGTGTACTTTTCCAGCTCCATCTTGTCGGCACCGGCGTTTTCCTGCCGGACATATTCGCGGCTCATGCGGTTTTTCAGCACTCGCACCGGCGCACCCACGCTTCGGCCGGTCACGATGGTATCGCTGTCCTTGGCCTTGAGCAGGGCGGCTTTGTAGTTTTCATGGATGGGGCACTCCTCGCTCACCAGCAGGCAGGTGCCTACCTGCACGCCGCAGGCGCCCAGAGCCAGAGCTGCTGCCAGCTGACGGCCATCGGCGATGCCGCCAGCCGCAATGACGGGTACATTTACGGCATCCACCACCTGCGGCACCAGCGCCATGGTAGCCATTTCGCCCACATGGCCGCCGCTCTCGGTGCCCTCAGCAATGACAGCATCGATGCCCAGCGGCTCCAGATGCTTTGCCAGCACGGCGGCGGCGACAACCGGGATCACCTTGATGCCTGCCGCTTTCCACGCGGGGATATATTTGCCCGGGTTGCCTGCACCGGTGGTCACAACGGGCACGCCCTCTTCCACCACGATCTTGGCAAACTCATCTGCCTGCGGATGCATGAGCATGATGTTCACGCCAAAAGGCTTGTCGGTCAGCTCTTTGCAGCGGCGGATGTTCTGGCGCAGGGTGTCGGCGTTCATGCCGCCCGCACCAATGATGCCCAGCGCACCCGCATTGGAGCAGGCGGCGGCAAACTCGCCGGTGGCAATGTTGGCCATGCCGCCCTGAATGATGGGGTATTTTGTGCCTAGAATTTCATTTAAAAGTTTCATTGAAAAACCCTCTCAGTCAATGCCTTCCGGCATTGACAGCTCCCCCGAGGGGGGAGCTTTTTTCTGCTTTTCTGTCAGCTGGACCTTCTCTTGGAAGGCACACTGACCCTACCCGCCCATAAAGCTCCCCCTTCGGGGGAGCTGGCGCATCAGCGCCTGAGAGGGTCGTATTCCACAATCATGCCGCCCCATGTCAGGCCGCCGCCAAAGCCGATGCAGGCCAGAAGCTGGCCC
This sequence comes from uncultured Faecalibacterium sp., assembly GCF_900066275.1. Taxonomy (NCBI): domain Bacteria; kingdom Bacillati; phylum Bacillota; class Clostridia; order Eubacteriales; family Oscillospiraceae; genus Faecalibacterium; species uncultured Faecalibacterium sp. The sequence goes on from NZ_FMFG01000011.1 coordinate 39,028, forward strand.
GGCTGCAGCTGCCCGTTCTCGGCAAGCTCGTTCAGGGCCACCGGGATGCTGGCGGCGCTGGTGTTGCCGTGGCGGTCCATGTTCTTGTAGAACTTTGCCGGGTCGGCCTTCAGCGCCCGCACGCAGTGGTCGATGATGCGGCTGTTGGCCTGATGGCAGACCACCCACTCAAGATCATCGAGGGTCAGCTGTGTTTCATCCAGCACAGTGTGCAGGCACTTGGGCAGGGCATCCACTGCAAAGCGGAATACGGCCTTGCCGTCCATGGTGATGGGCGCAGAACCTGTGCGGTTCGGCCCGCCCGCATGGAGAACATCGCTGCCGCGCGCGCCCAGCGTCAGAGCAAAGGGAGTGCCCGACAGCTGAAAAATGGCAGCACCGGCTCCATCCCCAAACAGTACACAGGTGGAGCGGTCGGCGGGGTCCATCAGGCGGGAAAGGGCTTCGCACCCAATGACGAGGGCATACTGTCCACCCAAAGTTGTCAGCAGTCCCCGCGCCACGGCTATGCCGTAGAGGAAGCCGGAACAGGCCGCGTTGACATCCAGCGCAGGCCGGTCCTCGGGAAGGCCCAGCGCCGCCTGCACCTGACAGGCTACACTGGGGGTCGCGTCTGGGGCGGACAGGGTGGCACAGATGCAGCACCCGATCTGCGCAGGGGCAAGGCCGCTGCGGGCCAAAGCCTGCTTTGCGGCGGAAATGGCCAGCGTGGCGGCAGATTCATCCTCCGTGCACCAGTGCCGGGTGCGGATGCCGGTGCGGCTGGTAATCCACTCGTCACTGGTATCCACCATGCGGCTCAGATCTTCGTTGGTGACCGTCCGGCCGGGGATGGCCCCGCCGGTGGCGATCAGCTGTAAACCACTCATGCGTTCCTCGTTTCTCCGATCTGGCGGTATTTTTTATAGCGCTGGTCGGCCAGCTGGCGGCCGCTCATGCGGCACAGCTCTTTCAGGTGCACCCGCAAAGCAACATCCAACTGTTCAAACAAGGCTGCGTGGCTGCGCTGTGCGCCGCCCAACGGTTCCGGGATCACCTGCTCCACGATGCCATCGCTGTACAGATCCTGCGCGGTCAGCTTCATCATCTCGCAGGCTTCGCCGCTGCGGGAAGCATCCTTCCACAGAATGCTGGCAAAGCCCTCGGGGCTGAGCACCGAGTAAACGGCATTTTCCAGCATGAGGATGTGGTTTGCCACACCCAGTGCCAGCGCACCGCCGGAAGAGCCTTCGCCGGTGACAACGGCAATGACCGGCACGGTCAGGCCGCTCATTTCCATCAGGTTGCGTGCAATAGCTTCGCCCTGACCGCGCTCCTCGGCATCCTTGCCGGGGTAAGCGCCCGGCGTGTCAATGAAGGTGATGATGGGCCGGCCAAACTTTTCGGCCTGCTTCATCAGGCGCAGGGCCTTGCGGTAGCCCTCCGGCCCCGGCATACCAAAGTTACAGGCCAGATTTTCTTCCAGTGTGCTGCCCTTGCGGTGGCCGATGACCGTCACCGGCAATCCGTGAAAACGGGCGATGCCGCCCAGAATGGCAGGGTCTTCCTTGCACTGACGGTCGCCGCGCTGCTCAAAGAAGTCGGTGAACAGGGCAGAAACAGTCTCATCAATGTGGGGGCGCTCCGGATGCCGGGCCAGAAACACCCGATCCTCGGCGGTCAGCGGGCCGCAGGTGCGCAGGATCTCGTCCTCTTCCACAGCCAGCTCTGCCAGCTCGGAGGCATGGGCCGTGATGGCATCCATCTCGTTGCCGCTGCCTTTCAGCGCGGCAATCTGGGCATCCAGCGGAGCCAGCTGCTCTAAAATTTCCTTGATCATTCGTGTTTTCCTCCTGCATGGAGCTGCAAGACCTGGATCAGGGTATCCCGCAGCTGGCTGCGGGGCACCACCTGATCCACAAAGCCGTGCTCCATCTGGAACTCGCTGCGCTGGAATCCGGCAGGCAGCTTTTCGCCAATGGTCTGCTCAATGACCCGCGGACCTGCAAAGCCGATCAGCGCGCCAGGCTCTGCCAGCATGATGTCGCCAAGGCTTGCAAAGCTGGCCGTCACACCGCCGGTGGTGGGGTGGGTGAGCACACTGATGTACAACCCGCCCTTTGCCGAAAAGCGCTGGATGGCGGCACTGGTCTTTGCCATCTGCATCAGGCTGAAAATGCCCTCCTGCATCCGCGCGCCGCCGCTGGCCGAAAAAATAACCAGCGGCAGGTGCTTTGCGGCGGCGTACTCGATGGCGCGGGTGATCTTGTCGCCCACGGCAGTGCTCATGCTGCCCATGAAAAAGCGGCTGTCCAGCACGGCAGCCACGCAGGCCACCCCGCCGATGCGGCCGGTGGCCGTTACAGCGGCTTCGCGCAGGCCGGTCTTGTTCTGGGCGGCGGCAAGCTTTTCACGGTAGCCCGGAAAATGCAGCACATCCTGTGGAGCAAGGTCGGCATCCAGTTCCCGGAAGCTGCCGTGGTCCAGCACCAGACTGAGCCGGTAGTACCCGCCAATGGGCATGTGGTAGCCGCAGTTGGGGCAGACGTAAAGGCTTCTTGCCCACAGGGTGCGTGCGGCGCGGCGGCCGCACTGCTTGCACTCCACAAACTGCTGCTCGTGCCAGACGGCACCGGCATCCCGCTTGGCCTTCAGCTGGAAGGTGCGCTCCCGCATTCGGCCGGGGAAAAGATCTCGGATATCGTTCATTGCTTTTTGCCTCAGATATGTGCGGTGATGTAGTTGTAGATATCGCCCACGGTCTTGAGCTTTGCCAGCTCTTCGTCCGGGATGGACACGCCGCAGGCATCTTCCAGAGCCATGTTCAGCTCCACGGCATCCAGACTGTCGGCCTCCAGATCCTCGGTCAGGCTGGCCTCCATGGTCACCTTGTCCTCGTCGCAGTTCAGGGTATCAACAACGATCTTCTTCATTTCTTCAAACGTCATGGTAGTAGTCTCCTTTGATTTGTTTTGAATATCTAAATTTTTTGAAGTTTCTTGCGAACACGACCATTATAGCCGAATCGTTGGATAAGTCAAGAATAATAGTTAAAATATTTTATCTTTTACAATTCTGACACAGTTTTCTTCCTTTTATATATTGTCCTCTTTTACGCCGGTGTGCAGTGTGGTATACTTGACCCAGCAGTCTGAGAACAGTGTTTCCCTGTGAGGGAAAGGAGCCTTCCGATGATTACGATTTCAGAGCGCAGAGAGCATGAATCTGCAAAAAGTTTTGTTCTGCGGGTATTGATCGATAATATTATCAACACCCGTCTGGAGCCGGGTGAAAAACTGAACGAGCCGGAATTGTGCGAACAGCTGGGGGTGAGCCGCACCCCCTTCCGGGAAGCAGAGCTGGAGCTGGCGCAGCGGCGGCTCATTGAGATCCGGCCCAAGATCGGCACCTATGTTTCTCTCATCGATGCAGAGCTGGTGGAAGAAGTGCGCCATCTGCGCGCTGTGCTGGAAGCAGAGATCGCCCGCATGGCGTGCGAAAAGCTGACCCCGGCGGATATCGACCAGCTGTGGGAGAACGTGGCGCTCTGGCGCATGTACATTGAGCGTGCACAGGAAGAAAAGATCTTTGAGCTGGACAAGGGGTTCCACCGGCTGCTTTATGTGCAGTGCGGCTGCCCGTACTGGTACGATCTGGTGGAAAATCTGGCTCCGCATTTTGACCGCACCACCATCCTCAGCTTCCGCTGCAGGCCCGCAAAAACGATCTACGAAGATCACGTCAGCCTGCTGAAAGCCATTGAACAGAAGGATGAGGTGGCAGCACACCGTATTGCCGGGCAGCATATGCAGCGCTACACGGAGAACCTTTCTGCGATCCGGGAAGCATTCCCACACTATTTCAAAGCCTGAAACAACCGTATTACGTTCAGAAATGCCGTATCTATGCCAAAAGATGCGGCATTTTTTTGTGCAGTTTTTTGCTGGAAACGGCTTGACAGAGATTATGAAATGTTATATATTTTAGTCAATGAAATATATAACATAAAAGCCGGATCTCCAAATCAGAAAGAAAGGTGGATACCATGAAAAAACAATACGATGTGGTCATCATCGGTGCGGGTGTCGTGGGCAGCGCCATTGCACGCGAACTCTCACGCTACAAATTGAGCATTGCAGTGCTGGAAAAAAATCTGGATGTTTGCAACGAGACCAGTGGCCGCAACTCTGCGGTGGTGCACGGCGGCTTTGCCAACCCCATTGGCAGCCTGAAAGCGAAGTGCTGCGTAGAAGGCAACAAGATCATGGGCCAGCTGGCCGAAGAGCTGAACTTCCCGTTCAAGCGTTGCGGCAAGGTGCTGGTGGGCAACACCCCCGAGGACATGGAGCAGCTGGAGCGCACCATGAAGCAGGGCGCTGTCAACGGCTGCACCGGCCTTGAGATGATCGATGAAGCAAAGCTGCACGAGCTGGTGCCCGCCGTGGTGGGCAAGTTTGCCATGTGGTCCAAAAACAGCGGCATCATGGACCCGTTCCTGTACACGGTGGCTCTGGCCGAGAACGCACACGCCAACGGCGCAGACTTCTTCTTTGACCACAAGGTAGAGGCTATCACCCGGGAAAATGAGCGGTACTACCTGCATACTGCCCATGGCGATTTCTGCACCCGCTGGGTGGTCAACGCCGCTGGTCTGGGCGCAAAGCAGATCTCCGACCTGCTGGGCCTGACCGGCTACCGTGTCATCGGCTCCCGCAGCAACTACATCATCCTGCACAAGCGCATGGGCAAGCTGCTGCCCATGCCGGTGTACCCGGTGCCCAGCAACACCTATATGGGCATCCACATCACCCCCACCGTGGACGGCAACGTGACTGTTGGCCCGGACGCGGAGAACACCGATGTGCTGGACGACTACAGCGTGCCGCAGGCCAACATGGACAGTCTGGCCGTGGAGGGCGCAAAGCTGTGGCCCCACATCTTTAAAAAGGATCAGATCCGCACCTTCGCCGGCATCCAGCCCAAGTGGGTGGATGAAAACGGTGCCATTCAGGACTGGAAGGTGGAGATCCGGGACGACGTGGCACCCAATGCCGTCAACCTCGTGGGCATTGAATCCCCGGGCCTGACCGGCAGCGTGCCGCTGGCCCGCTACGTCATCGGTCTGATGCAGGAGCGCGAAAAGTTTGAGGAAAACCCAGACTTTGACCCGCACCACAAGGGCATCGTCAAGTTTGCCGAGTGCACGCCGGAACAGCAGGCAGAGCTCATCGCGCAGGACCCCGATTACGGCGAGATGATCTGCAGCTGTGAGGAAGTGACCAAGGCCGAGATCCTGCAGGCTATCCACAACCCGCTGGGCGTTTCCACTATGACCGGCATCAAGTACCGCACCCGCGCCATGATGGGCGGCTGTCAGGGCGGCTTCTGCCAGATGAAGATCGAACACTTCATTGAGCAGGAGCTGGGCACCGAGCCGGAGAATGTGCGTTACAGCCGTCAGGGTTCATGGGTACTCACCGGCAATATGCGGAAGGAGGAGAACTGAGCGATGGAACAGAAAGACGTTGTGATTATCGGCGGCGGCCCCGCAGGTCTTGCCGCAGCGGTGGAACTGCACAAGCAGGGCATCCGCAACATGATCATTCTGGAGCGCGAGGCGATGCTGGGCGGCATCCTGCGCCAGTGCATCCATGACGGTTTCGGTCTGGGCCGATTCGGCGAGAGCCTGTCCGGCCCCGAGTATGCACAGGCGTTCATGGATGAGGTGAACAAGCGTGAGATCCCCTACGAGACCAGCGCCACGGTGCTGAGCCTGACGGCAGATCGTGTCGTCACCGCCTCCACCCGCAGCGGCCTGTGCCAGTATCAGGCAAAGGCTGTGGTGCTCGCCATGGGCTGCAAGGAGCGCAGCCGCGGCGCACTGGGCATTCCCGGCGAGCGTCCGGCGGGCGTGTTCACTGCAGGCACCGCGCAGGCTTACATGAACCTCTACAACCGGATGCCCGGCAAGGAGGTCGTCATCCTCGGCTCCGGCGATATCGGCATGATCATGGCACGCCGCATGACGCTGGAAGGCGCTCATGTGCAGGCAGTGTTCGAGCTGATGCCTTACCCCTCCGGCCTGCCGCGCAACATCGTGCAGTGTCTGGATGACTACAATATCCCGCTCTATCTCAGCCACACCGTCACCGAGATCCATGGCCGTGACCGTCTGACCGGCGTGACCATCTCCGAGGTGGACGCGAACCGTCGGCCCATCCCCGGCACCGAGAAGGAGTACAAGTGTGATACGCTGATTCTCTCCGTGGGCCTGATCCCGGAGAACAAGCTGCTGGAGGATGCCGGCATCGCCATTGACCCCCACACAAACGGCGCTGTGGTGGACGAGAACCTGCAGACCAGCGTGCCCGGCGTGTTCTCTGCCGGCAATGTGCTGCATGTGCATGATCTGGTGGACTTTGTTTCCATGGAGTCCGAGGCACTGGCACGCCACGCTGCCGCCTACGTTGAGGGCAAGGGCATCGACCCCTGCACGCTAGACGTGAAGTGCGGCGAGGGCGTGGGCCACACCATTCCGCAGAAGGTCAGCGGCAAGAACGACTTCAGCCTGTCGCTGCGCGTGCGGAACCACTACCGTGACTGCCGCATCGTGGTGCGCCAGAACGGTGTGGAAGTTGCTGCCAAGAAGATGAAGAAAGCCATTCCTGCGGAGATGATCCAGTTCAAGGTCTCTGCTGCCAAGCTGCAGGAAACGGGCGCACTGGAGGTGTCGGTGGAATGAAAAAGCAATTTACCTGTATCGTCTGCCCCAACGGCTGCGAGATCGAAGCCGAAGTTGAAAATGGTCAGGTGATCTCGGTCACCGGTCACACCTGCCCTCGCGGCGAACAGTATGTCCGTCAGGAGCTGACTGCGCCCCGCCGCACCATCGCCAGCTCAGTGCTGGTTAAGGGCGGCGAGCTGCCTGTCACCAGCGTCCGCCTGACCAAGGCCGTCCCCAAGGATATGATCTTCCCGGTGATGGACGAGATCCGCAAGGTGGTGCTGATCGCCCCCGTCAAGGCAGGCACCATCGTGCTGCACAGCGTCTGCGGGCTGGACAGTGACGTGATGGTCACCAAGAATGTGGATGCCTGCTGACCGGCTGAAATAAAGAAATACGGAAAAACAGTCCTGATCGTCTGCCTGCTTTTACAGCGGACACGGTCAGGGCTGTTTTGATGCTATCAACCTGTTGACATGATATGGAAATGGGCTTATATCGGCCTCAACGTGGGAAAGGACTGCGGCAAACGCCAAAAGCGGGCAATGCCGCAGCACATGGCTGGTCTGTAGGCGCGGCCCATGCACTGGGTGTGGAGCCTGCCAGCATTGCAAAAATACGGGCACAAAAAGAACTGTTTGCATTTTGGAAACGAGATGCTATACTATTGATTGTACATACAACGATGTAGATACAACTTCCTGCAATGAAGCCCGGAGGAGCCTATGGATATTACGGAACGAAAAATCACAAAGATCGCACGCGAAGCGGAAAAACTGGTCCTGCTCACGATGCGGGAGGAAGGGGTCGGCACAGCAGAGATCGACCTGATCCATGCAGTGCGGCATCACCCCGGCTGCACGCAGGCGCAGCTGGCGGAACTGCTGCACGCAGATAAGGCTGCCATTGCGCGGCGGACAAAAAATCTGGAAGCAAAGGGTCTTCTGATCCGCAGAGATGCCCCCAGCGACCGGCGCAGCCAGCTGCTGTACCCCACCAAAAAGGCGGAAAGCCTGAGATCCTCCAAGGCAGAGATCGAAGCGGCCTTTTACGAATATCTGACCAATGTGCTCACCGCCGAGGAAGCCGCTGCCTTTGCCGCTGCGCTGAACAAGCTGTACACAGCATCCAAGACCGAGAGCCGCGCGGGCTTCCCGCATTTCCGGAAAGCTGCAGGAGGTGAGGCTGCTCATGAAAAAGGATAAAACGTTCCGCCCGGACAGGGTGCTCTCCTATTTCAAAGCAGAGTGGCTCCCGCTGGCCTTTGTCACGCTGTCGGGCCTTGTGTATAACATCGGCCTGCTGGCAACGCCTTGGTTCGAGGGCCGGCTGGCCCAGTGCCTTGCCGACATTCTGGGCGGCAGCGAGACGGCGGCAAAAATGGCCATGCTGGTGCTGGCCTATATCGTGGTCACGCTGGCGGTGCAGGCGGCGCGCTTTATCAAGCGCTTTTATGTCCGCCGCTTTGCCAACAACATCAACCGCCGGATGAAGGGTATCCTGTATGCCAATCTGGTGCGGCAGAGCCGGGCGGCGCTGGAAAAAGAAGGCGCCGGTGAACTGATGACCAAGGCCATCTCGGATGTGGACGACTGCGTAGAGGGGATGCGCAAGTTCACCACCGAGATCTTTGATACCGGCGTGGCGCTGGTGGGCTATGCTGTGATGCTGCTGGTGTACGACTGGCGGCTGGCGCTGCTCAGCCTGCTGTTCACGCCGTTTTCCTACATGTGCGCGGCATGGATGAAAAAGCCGGTGCAGCGCGCCGGCGCGGCGTACAAAAAGGCGGCAAGTGCGCTGAGCGCTGCCACCCTCGACCGCGCCCGGAATGCTGTGACCTACCGCATTTACGGCTGTGAGGATGCCCGCGTAGAAAAGTACGAGGAAGCCCTGAACACCTACGAAAAAACAGCCGTGCGCAACAATGTGTGGCAGTCCGCTCTGCCGCCGCTGTATCTGGCAGCGTCTGAGGCAGGCGTGCTGTTTATTTTGTGGTTCGGCGCTAAAAATGTGCTCGGCTCCGGCTGGAGCACATGGGACATTGCGGCGTTCACCACCTTCCTTTCCTGCTTCACGAAACTGGTGGTCAAATCCTCCAAGGTGGCAAAGCTGTTCAACTCGGTGCAGAAAGCCGAGGTCTCGTGGAAGCGCATCAAGCCACTGATGAAGCAGCCGGAACAGCTGGAAGCATTGAATATCCCGGCGGCGCAGGACGTGACGCTGGAAAACCTCTCCTTTTCCTATGGCGAAGGACCCATCTTTTCCGGCCTGAGCCTGACGGCGCACCCCGGCGATATCATTGGCATCACCGGCCCGGTGGCCTGCGGCAAATCCACCTTTGGCAGGGTGTTCCTGTGCGAAGCACCTTACGGCGGCTCGGCAAAATTTGGCAAAACGGAATTTGCTGCCCTGACCCCGCGGCAGATCTCCGCCACCGTTGGTTACTTGGGCCATGATCCGGAGCTGAGCGCCGATACGGTGCAGAACAATGTTCTCTGCGGCAGTGAACAGGATGCTATGCCGTGGCTTGTTGCCGCCGCGTTGGATGGCGAAGTGCTGGCCATGGAAAACGGTGTGG
>NZ_FMFG01000011.1:48583-66916 GCF_900066275.1 uncultured Faecalibacterium sp.
GGACGGCGGTAAAACCACCGTTGGTACCCATGCCCAGCTGATGGAAACGGTTCCGCTGTACCGCCAGCTGTACGAGAGCCAGACGGTGCAGAAAGAAGGCGATCTGGATGAAGAGTAAAAAGGATAACGGCGTATTTGAAACCATCCGCATGGCCGCCATGTCGCATCATCTGCTCACGGCGGGCACCATCCTGTGCGTGGCGGCATCGGTGGTGGCATCACTGCTGCCGCCGCTGCTGCTGGCCGGTATCATTGACCGGCTCACCGCAGGCATCCCGCTCACTATTGCAGCAGTGCTGCTTTACTTTGGCAGTCTGGCGCTGGAAGGGGGGCTTTCCTCCGCGCAGGAAAGCCTGCTGGTGCTCTTTGGCCAGAAAATGACCCACGCGCTGCGGTCGGAAATGTCCCGGAAGCTTACCCGGCTGCCCGCCAGCACGCTGGCAGGCCAGAACCCCGGCGAGGTGGCGGCACGCTTTTCCGGCGATGTGGACACGGTGGAAGCGCTGTTCACCTCCGGCATCATCAGCATGGCGGCAGATGCCTGCCGCATCATTTCCATCATGGCGGTCATCGCGGTAAAAAACACCGGCATTGCGCTGGTGCTGCTGCTGGTGCTGCCGCTGTTTGCGGTGTTCACCCGCCATGTGCAAAAGCGGATGCTGGCCGCACAACTGGATAACCGCAGTGCCGTTGCGGCTGTCTCCGGTCAGATGCCGGAGACGCTGCACAACATCCGCACCATCCGGGCACTGGGGCTGGAAAGCTATAGGGAACGCCGCTATGACCGCTGCATCGGCGAGAGCTACGCCGCTATGGAGCGCACCAATTTTTACGATGCCATCTATTCGCCGGTGGTGCTGGCGCTGAACGCGGTGGTGGCAGGCATCGTGATGCTGCTTTCCGCTTCCGGCAATGCCATGGTGCTTACATTCTTTGGGATGTCGGTGGGTACCTCGGTGGCGATCATCAACTACATTTCCCGCATTTTTGCTCCCATTGAAAGCCTTGGCATGGAGATCCAAACCATCCAGTCGGCCATGGCGGGTGTCAAGCGCATCGATGCCTTTCTCGCTCAGCCGGAACGCACGATCCCTGCCGAGCGCCGGACCGCTGCGCGCGGGGATGTGGAGCTTGCGCATGTGACCTTCGGCTATGGCGAAAAGCCCGTCCTGAGTGATTTCTCCATGACGGTAAAGCAGGGCGGGCAGGTCACGCTGGTGGGCCGCACCGGTGCGGGCAAGAGCACGGTGTTCAAGCTTCTGCTGGGCCTGTACCAGCCGCAGGCGGGCTCTGTTACCATTGGCGGTGTGGATGTGGCACGCATCACCGACCGCGAGCGCCGCACCTGCATCGGCTGCGTGGAGCAGCATTTCTCCCGTGTGCCGGGCACCGTGCTGGAGCAGATCACGCTGGGCGATCCGCAGATCACTGCAGAGATGGCACGGAATGCGGCAAAGCTTGCGGGCATTGACGAAGCCATTCAGGCCCTGCCGGAAGGCTGCGACACCGTTTGCAGCGATGGCATGTTTTCGCAGGGCGAGTGGCAGCTGCTGTCCATTGCCCGCGCTGCGGCGGCGGACCCGGCTGTGCTTTTGCTGGACGAGGTCACGGCAAATCTGGACGCTGAAACGGAAGCCCGTGTGCTGGAAGCACTGCGCCGCGCCTCTGCAGGCCGCACGGTGCTCTCAGTCTCCCACCGCATTTACGAAAACCTGGGCGGCAGAGCGGTGAAGATCGAGCCGCAGAGCATGTGAACCGAAACATTTTTCGCAATGCACGAAAAACGTTTCATCTCTTGACAGAACAGGCGCTGTGCTGTAAAGCAAGGCGCGAAAGCTGGGCAAAGCTCGTCTCGTTCTTTCAGGAGCGGTAAGGAAGATCAAAAATCTGTTTTTTCATGTCAGACATGAAGATACTTCTTGTTCTTTCGCAGAGAAAGGAATATAATGGGAGAGATAAGATCACCAGCATGCACATGATAAAACTTGGAGTGCGCTCAAGGTCAAGAGGAAGATGATTTCTTTCCTGGCAGGACTGTGCTATACTGACAAAAAGATCTCCGGGTGCAGCGCAAAAGCTGCTGCAGGAAAGCTGAAACTTACAGAAATGAGGAACACACACGGCAATGGCACAGCACGAACGCGGCACGGCATATTATCATCTTCCGGGACTGTTTGAATTTTATGAACTGTACCGTGTGTTTCTGCCGCTGTTCCGTGAACACAGGGAATATTTTTACGACTGGTGCGAGATCGGTTCGGTCTACGGTGCACCGGCCGACTGCATCTGGGGCGGGGGCCGCACTGGCTTTGGCGATGCACAGCCGCACCGGGTGCTTGCACTGATGCAGGAATATGGCATATCGGCCCGGCTCACCTTCAGCAATTCGCTGCTCCGGAAAGAGCACCTTGCAGACCGGAAATGCAATGCCCTCTGTGCGCTGTTTGAAAAAGAAAACCGCGTGCAGAATGGTGTCATCGTCCATTCGGACCTGCTGCTGGACTACCTGAAAAGGCAGTATCCGGGCCTTTATTTCGTGTCCTCCACAACAAAGGTCCTTACAGATTTTCAACAGCTCCGCAGAGAGACGGAACGGGAAGAGTTCCGCTATGTTGTGCCGGATTTCCGCCTGAACAAGTCGTTTGCAGAGCTGGATACCATGCCGCAGGATCAGAAGGACAAGGTGGAATTTCTGTGCAACGAATGCTGCTGGTACGGCTGCCGGGACAGAAAGCACTGCTACGAGAATGTCAGCCGCAAAAATCTGGGCGAGGACTGCCCGGACCACCGCTGCACAGCGCCGGGCGCACAGCAGGGCTATCGTTTTTCAAAGGCAATGGAAAACCCCGGCTTCATCGGGGCCGGGGATATCCGCAAAGTTTATCTGCCCGGCGGCTTTTCCAACTTCAAGATCGAGGGGCGGGGACTGGGCAGCGCGTTGATACTGGAATTTCTGCTTTACTACATGACAAAGCCTGAGTATCAGCTGCGCGTCCGGGAAGAAATTTATCTGGACAACATGCTGGATCTGTTCTGATGGCCCTGAGCCGCGTTCATATTTGCTTCCGTGATGTATCCTGCCGCCTTCGGGCGGCTTTTGTTTTAGGATGTACTGATTGACACCCTCAAAAGCATCCTGCAGGGAGGTGCAGCCTGCATTGGGAAATGCAGAACAAAGGGGTTTGGGGCAATCCACCCCAACAAGCTTTTTGCAACGCAAAAGTCGCCGTTGTATATGCGACGGCATTGCGTAAGCTGTGTTCCGTTTACGGCGCGGTCTTTCGTTTTGTTTGCAGATGCACTTTTTATATTTGGCATCAAGTTATAGATTGACAAGAGTACGCATGCAAATATAAGGGAAAGTGCTTTTTTGTACCGTGTTTCGACAAAGGGACAGGTCGAAAAGGACGACATCCCCATGGATGACCCTACCCGGTTCGCATCCGACTTCAGGGTTCGGAGCCCGGCACGGTCTGCCAAAGTTTTTTAGGCATAAAAAACGTCGCATCGTATAAAACGATGCGGCAAAAAAGAAAATCTCCCCGGTAGACATTCCTACTGGTCGGGACCCGCGCACTAAGCAACAGCGACGAGTTGCGTTAGCTGATTTTTCCGCAGCCCCTTGGCGGGGCTTTGAAAAATCAGAACGCGGCCCCAACAGCTCCTCCCTGTTTCAGCCACTGGCTGCGGTCGTCGCCGTTGCACTGGGCTGTTGCTTGCCCTGCCTGCGGCAGGGCTGTGCTGTTCGAATCCCTCTAGGTCCCAAAGCCAGCGTTTGACTTATGTGCACACAAAAGAAAAGCAGCAGCGTTAAAATTACACTGCTGCTAAAAGTGGACCTAGAGGGATTCGAACCCTTGACCTCTCGGATGCGAACCGAACGCTCTCCCAACAGTCTCGCTTTTGTGCACACCTTATGCACTGCGAGAAAAGAAAAATCAACGTATGTTCGTCTATATAAAATGTTCTGCCATCCAAACGACCTTTCTCGCTCACAAGTATGATCTCCAAGCCGCGGATTTTCGAGACGATGCAGTTTGGGGCGTAATATGGTTGGCGGACAAGTGAGCTACAGGCCCTTGAGATATAGCTCACATGGGGTTCAGATGTATCACATCCCAATTTACAATAAAATACGATGTATCGTAAAAGCGCAACTTTCACTCGAAAAGAATGGAAGCTGCGTTTTTGTTTTTGTCCACACAACATTTCAAAAAAGGAGGATGTCTATACTTTGTGCTACACTATCCAAGCAATGTATGAATACGGCGGCATAGTAGATGACGACGAACCACAGAACTTATTCTGAGCTTAGCCAGTATGCGACCTTTGAAGACCGGTTCCATTATTTGCAACTGCATGGCACTGTCCGGCATGATACATTCGGATTTGACCGCTATCTAAACCAAGACTTCTACCAGTCCAGAGAATGGCGAATGTTCCGTGACAAAATTATTGTTCGGGACATGGGATGTGACCTCGGTGTTCCTGACCACGAGATTACAGATTGGGTTATCCGAAATGGAAAGATTATCCGACCGGACACACAAAGCAATCCATTATGGGGACGATAGCATTCTGGAACCAGCATTCACAGAACGAAGATCGGGCGATACCTGCCTATGGAAACAAAGAACGATTTGATCGTCACACAGCGGCTGAAAACATGTGTGAATTTCGAAAATTCGATTGAAGATTACGAAAAAACTGTGTATAATATGATTTGAAGGAGGGAAGATGATTATGCTTATTCGTTTTTCTGTTGAAAACTATATGTCGTTTAAGGAACGGCAAATTTTTTCTATGGCGGCAGGAAAAAGCTCCAGACATCCGTCTCATATTGTTTCGATAGGAACTAATCGACTTTTGAAGAGTAGCTTTATTTTTGGTGCAAATGCAGCAGGTAAATCAAATTTTATCCATGCTGTTGACTTTATGAGGCAACTTGTGACTACAGGCGATTCTAAAAGTGGAAGAAGCCGTGATCGATATTTCCGAATAGATCCATCTTATAGTAAACGACCGGGCGTATTCCAGATAGAGATTGCTGCAAATAATCGATTCTATTCTTATGGATTTTCTATTGACTATCTTAAGAGAGAATTTCAGGCAGAGTGGCTCTATGACGTTACTGATGACAAGGAAGTCTGCTTCTTTGAAAGAGATATAGAAGAAGGTACAACGAAAACAGGCTTGAAGTTTCCTGCAAGTTCAAAAGATGGCATGAGGTATGAAGTATACAAAACCGATATTACTGCTAGTAAGTTGTTTTTAAGTGAATTTGCTAAGAAAGATATTGATGAAACATCTATTTTTTGGCCGCTTAAAGTTGTATACAATTGGTTCTTAAAAGTTGTTGTAGTATATCCATATAGTCATGCTATGAAACCAAACAACTTTTTTGTGAATAGCAGTGGAAACAATACAGCATTAGCGCAAATGTTAGCTGGATTTGATACTGGAATAGAGGGAATCTCTTCAGAAAAGAAATCTCTTGAAGAAGCATTGTCCTTTATGCCAAAAGAAGATAGAAGTCAGCTTATATCTATTATAGAGAATGACATTCGAGAACATGAAGAGATTCGTATGTCGATGGATGAAGATGCTAAAAAATCTATATCCATAGGAGTGAATAACCAAAGTTTTGTTATTTCTATGGAAAATGGAGAGTTAATGGCAGATCAGCTTATGATGAATCATGGTAACAAAGATGATTTGTTTGACCTATATGATGAATCTGATGGCACACAAAGACTATTCGACTTGATTCCTGCGTATGAAGTTGTTAAGGATGGACGGGTCATCCTTATTGACGAGGTGGATCGAAGTTTTCACAGTAAGTTGACAGAAGAATTCGTTCGGCGATATTTTGAGATAACAGAGGGCAGTGCATGCCAGATGATTTGTACGACTCACGACTTAAACCTGATGACCTTAAACCTGCTCCGAAAGGATGAAATATGGTTTGCTGAAAGAGACAATGAACATAGCACGCGGTTATATTCATTAAGTGAGTTTAAGACTAGAAATGATAAAAGCGTTTTGAATGACTATATTCAGGGACGATATGGAGCAATCCCTTGTATTTCAGAAATTGAAAGTGAGGAGGCTTAATATGTCAATTCCTCATAGACTGAATGCAGGTAATCGATTCGAGAGACCTGAAACCCAAAGTATAAAACGCGTGGTTTTTCTCTCTGTTGAAGGAGAAGTGACCGAACGACGATATTTTGAGTTTGTGAGAGAATCAAGGGAAACGCTTGGAATTAAGTCAGTAGTCGAAATCCATGTGCTACGACGTGGAGACAGCTCAAGTTCACCGGAAAAAGTAGTGGAATTGCTCGAAAATTATCTTGAAGTGAGAAATAATAATGACTTTCTTGCGGAAGTTGATAAGTTGGAACTTAAACACTACGATAAAGAATTTATTCATAAATACTTAGAAGCCCCGGATACAATCGATGTAAAAGAGAAAAGGCAGTTTGAGGGATTTCTGAAAGAAGAGCAGTTGGATTTAACATACCTTCTCTTCCTTAACAAATTCAAAGGATCTGATAACGGAGAAAACGACGTTTTCGGAATTGTTATTGATCGTGATGCCGGAAATCACAGTCCAGAGAACATGGCAAGGATTTTCGATGAATGTGACGAGAAAGGGTATCGATGCTTTCTTACAAATCCAAGATTTGAGTTTTGGCTGCTGCTTCATGTTGCAGATGTAAAGTCTGAGTATCCAGATGAACTTGAAAAAATGCTTGACTTCAATGATGAAACTGTAGACAAGCACTTGCTTGAGAAAACGGGCGGCGGAAAAAAGATACAGAGAAAAATATTTGATACTTATTTTCTTCCGAATATTGATACGGCAATCGAGAGAGCTAATGGATTATGCACCTCGCGAAACGAACTTTTAGATCAGCTCGGAAGCACTCTTGGCGAACTTTTTGAACTGCTGCGAGAATAAGAAACCAAAATTATTTCAGCGCACTGGCTTAGCGGCTAGTGCGCTTTTCTTTTTGAGACATGAGTGAAGAAACTAGCTAAGCTGGTAGAATAAAAGCGGCTTTAGCCATAGACAAAGAGAGACCTCCCCGTAAAATAGAGTGCAGATTTGCCAACCACATTCTAGAAACAGGGAGGTTTATCTTTAAAATGAAAGATAACAAAGACGTAGATAGTTTAAGCCATATGATGTGGAGATATCAGTACCATGCAGTGTTTGCACCGAAATATCGGAGAATGGTGATATACGGTCAAATCAAAAAGGACATAGGCCAGATACTCCGCCAGTTGTGTGAGCAAAAAGGTATTGAGACTATCGAAGCAGAAGTCTGCCCTGACCATATTCATATGCTGATAAGTTTCCCTTCGAAGTACAGTATTTCTTACGTTATGGGATATCTTAAGGAAAAAAGTACTCTTTTAAGGCTTACTCAAGCCATCGGCTTAGCCAGTGGTTTTCGCTTACTGTTTTGAACCGTTTATGCCTTCAACAACTGTTGCTATCTTCCTCATTGTTAGATTTGACTCAGCCAAAATCTTTTTTATGTTTTTAACATATATCGCAGCCCTTCCATCATCACTAATATGTACCAAAATTAATTTTGACTTTGCTCGTGTCGCAGCAACATAGTGGTTGCAAATATCTTGCTCTGTTTCCAACGTATAATCGGATACGAACAAAATAACCTGATCAAATTCCAACCCTTTAGAGGAATGAAACGTAATCGCAATTCGTTGTAGTCCATCTATATTAAATGCCGGATGAAATTTTTTATCGCAAATGGTTTCATACACTTTTTTACAATGCTCATCTTTTGTAGAGTAACCCAAAGAATTTGCTAATTGCTCAACTTCTTTGGCAAAGCTGTCCTTATCCGCTTGCTTAAGATATTCATCCAAATGCTTCAATGAAATTTTAATGGTTTGCAAAATATGTTTGTTTCCTACTACCTCATTAGGGTTTTCATCTCTAAGGTCGTAGGCCGAATATGTGGGGAGAATAAAGTGCTTTGCAATAGCGTTATAAAGCCATGCTGCTTCAGTAGTAATATCCGAGATTGGAGTTTGAGGAACATATGTGAATTCTACTCCTTTTTCTGTTAGTTCTTTTGCACCAATCTCAGAATTTGCGTTGCTGTATCTTAACAGAGCACATCTTTTGTTCTTGTCCAAATAAGGTACTACAGCCGAAACCCAATTTGCAGTTGTAGTACATAGCATAACTACCGAAGACAAATCATTGACCTCTTTATAAAGAGGTCTTGTCTCATCGCAAAGCAAATTAGAATAGTTTTGTATCTGCTGACAGGATCTATAATTATCCGTCATAACTTTTTTAGAGAAATCACCTCTGGTCCAAATACTCATAAACGCTTCAGGATATGCACCTCTCCACATATAAATCGACTGTTTTTCATCGCCAACAACGAAAGTATCTATTTTCAGAGTTTCACATAGATACATAAACAGTGCGTGCATATCTTTATCGCAGTCCTGATATTCATCTACATAAATTTTGAAATATTTGGATTTCAAATATAGCTGGCACGCACTTGAATTTTTCAGAATTTCAAGTGCCAGTTGAAATATAAAATTTTTCTTGCTGTTTATATATGAGCATAAGATTTGCTCCGTTCTTATTATTTCTATTCCCTCATCAAGAGTACCCACTCTCACAGAGTAGTCTGTACTCATATCGAGTTTATAGTCTTTACCATAGACATCTTTCATAAAGGGCTTGATGATTTCTTCGATGGCAAAACTATTGTTGGTTCCGATGAAATGCTCGCTTACATCAATGTTTAGACGATCTTTAATTTCGGCGGCGGCCTTAATTGTAAATGTAATTGCGGCTACTACTTTGTGTGTATGATTTTCTTCTATGTCATGCTTGATTTTGGAAACCATGGTATGCGTCTTTCCCGTTCCAGCACTCGCGCGAACAATTAAGTTCCCAGATGTTTCAACAATTTCTTTTTGTATCGGCGATAACATCATTCGGCAATCCTCTTTAGACAAGCAAAATTGTAGTGTTCAAAAATAAGTTCACAGTCGTTTTGGGTGAGTTTTTCGGCAAGTTCAACCATGTGATTGTTCTTTGCTTCCTGCAGATAGCCAATCACATTTCCATCGGCTGATGGAAGGTATTCAACCATTTTATCATGAATGACTTCATCCAAATCTTCTTCCAAACTGCATCTCGACAAATAGAGTGAATAATTGCTTCTAATTCGATCCAATGTTTCTCTATTTTTATCGTATAGCTCGCGCTTTGCCGCAACACTCTTTTCATTTACAGGATCTTCCGGAAGAATAGTTTCACCAATAAGACCATTTAATCGCATAAAACCTAACACGCTATATGTCTCTTTGTTACGCGGCTTTCTTAAGTCGTTATCTGTTTTCACAACATTATAAATTTTCAATGCGTTCAATATTGATTGGTAAGGCTTAAATCCAAATCCCCCACCGAAAGTATATAAATCCCATCAGCTTCATAAAATGGATTCTTTTCAGAAAGAACTTTTCCGAATAAAACCATTTCAGAAGGTCCTTCAACGAGCAAAACTTTATCGGCAAAAATAGCTTCTGTCAATCCACGATTTAGCATCTTGCGCTGCTCTTTGAATTCTTCGGGAACAACATAGAGAACACTGCGGCTTACGATTTTATCAGCATTGTATATGCGAACTAGATTCACCTGATCCATTTCTGCCAGTACATATGGTGAATGTGTTGTTATAAATAAATACCGATACTTGTTTTCAGAAAATAATACATGCGATAATGCAATTTGCATAGAGCGATGCAAATGGTTTTCAGGCTTTTCTATTAAAAACAAATTGATTTTCTTATCTTCTTCCTCTTTAGAAAGCAAATCAAAAATAGAATACACTAATAATTTCTTGCGTCCTTCACCTGAGGTGGGATATAGAGAATCATCCGCATCTTGTTTGATGTAGGGAACAATATTGGAATAAAGACCTTTTACAGCAATTTCAGACTTTACAGATACCGTTACAGCTTCATGTCTAAACTTTCTATATTCTGGAGCAATTTTTTCTTCAAAACTTTTTATTCCAGACAAACTGGAAATCTGTGCATTTAAACTGTTACAAGTTTGCTGAATATCTTCTAGGGTACTTCTATCTTGCTCGTCATTGTTTGCAAGAAGCGTATTAGCATTTTTCTTGAAAAGAGCATACAAATCCACATATGCATCTATGTAAATAACATTGAATACATAATCTATTTCAAAAAAAGTTCCATGAACTTTCATTTCCTCAAGTTCATTCAAGTCGCCACCCCAATATAGAATAGGTACGCCAACCATTTCTTTTTCATCGTAGGAGGCTGCTACTTTAATATAGACTTTATTTTGCCCTGAAAGAAGTGCACCTTTTAGCTTTGCCCGGAGTTTCTGACTGTCCGAATCACCTTGATCGCTAATATCAATCGTCACAATAATTTCAATCGGAGATCCTATATGTTTCTTGTAATAATCTGTATCATTAAAGTTCTGTCGCCTAATGTCCTTATCAAAAACAAATCTTAATGCATATAAGAAATTGGTTTTTCCAACATCATTCATGCCAAAAAGAACATTTTTATTTGTCAACGCTACCGATATGTTTTCAAAATTTCGGAAATTCTTAATTGTCACCATATCAAATTTCATGGCACCGCATCTCCTCAGATAGCAACTCTCTTTTTACTCTAGCTACGACATTTCTGCGTACAAGACGATTGTAATATACAAATTATATCACAAATTAAGTGCGATTCAACAAGAAAGTATTGAATCTGCGCTTTTATTTTTGTCCACAACACATTTCAAAAGGAGGATGCCTATGGATAAAGACTTTATGCTGAACTATTTTAACAAAGCGGTACAGCCTGAATGGGAGGAACTGCTGAAAACACCGCGCTACCAACCGGCAGCAAGTAAGCGTGACGCAATCGAACGGGAGTTCTTTCGGATGCTGAACGATGAGCAGAAACGCAAGTACCTTGATTTGGAATCCGCAGTCATACTGGCAGAATGTGATATCGCAGAAGCTATGTATATGAAAGGTGCCGCAGACCGTGAGATGATGATCCGTTAATACCATGAGCTACGACTACTTCTACGGTCAGTCGGGCGAGTTGTTCTCCTACTTCCGCATTCCCAAGGCACTGTTCCAAGACCACCGCTTCCGGCAGCTCTCCACGGATGCCCGGACACTGTACGGCATCCTACTGGACCGCATGAGCCTGTCGGTCAAGAACGGCTGGCTGGACGATCAGGGGCGAGTGTATATCATTTACACCGTCCGGGAAGTGCAGGAATCTCTCTGCTGTGCCGAACACAAAGCGGTCAAGCTGTTCCGGGAACTGGAGGACATCGACCTCATCGAGCGCAAACGCCGTGGTCTGGGCAGACCCAGCCTGATCTACGTCAAGGACTTTTCGTCCGGCTTGCCAAAAGCGCAAGTAGAGAATTGCCCAAACCGCAATTCTGATGCTGTCGAAAGCGCAATTCTGGAGCAGTCAAAACCGCAAGCAAATAAGACTGATAAGAATAAGACAGAGTGGAATGACCCTGACCCTATCTATTCCGGGGGCATCCGGGAGCAGCTTGAGGATTATTTTTATCAGGCGTTAGAGGTGGAACTGCTGCTCCGGCTCTGCCCGGACGATGAGGACACCATCTATCAGATCGTGGACTTGCTTGTGGATACCTGCTCTACCAAGCGCAAGATATTGCGGATTGCCGGAGATGACAAACCTGCCGAGGTGGTACGCAGTCGGCTGAAAAAGCTGAATGCTGACCACATCCGTTTCGTGCTAGATTCTCTGGCAGAAAACACCGCCCCGGTGCGGAACATGAAGCAGTATCTGCTGGCAATGCTCTACAATGCGCCCACCACCATGAACCTCTACTATCAGAACAAAACGAACCACGACTTTGCGCGCGGTTCACCGAAGGCGGGGTGATGTTATCGCAAAGAAAGCTACGATTATCGCAGTCACCAATCAAAAAGGCGGTGTTGGGAAAAGCACCACTTGTGAAAATCTGGGCATCGGGTTGGCAATGGAGGGCAAAAAAGTCCTGTTGGTGGATACCGACCCGCAGGGCAGCTTGACCATCAGCATGGGCTGGCAGCAGCCCGATGAACTGCCCACTACCCTCTCCACCCTGATGGCAAAAGCCATGAATGACCAGCCCATTCAGCCCGGTGAGGGCATTCTGCACCACGCAGAGGGCGTTGACCTGATCCCTGCCAATATCGAACTGGCAGGGCTGGAGGTGGCTCTGGTAAACAGCATGAACCGGGAAAAGATGCTGAAACAGGTGCTGGACAGTGCCAAGCGGGAGTACGATTTTATTCTACTGGACTGTATCCTGCAAAAGCTCATGCACCGCTCAGACGTTGACAGTATCATCTGCGCAACGGATGCAGGATAGTGCGGTTGGGTGACTCAAGAGAAAGAAAAAAGAGACCTCATCTCGTCAAAAAACTAAATCATAAAAGCATCAAAGAGGGCATTCAAATGAAACAAAATCGAATTTTTGACCAGAATAGTTCTCAAAAAGCACGTTCTTGGCACTATAATATGGACACCAACCGAGCGGAAGCCCAGTTCGCTGATGGCTCTGCCATTGCCATTGACTGCCTTGCCATCGAGGACGAATACGGCAATACCCCGGCACAGCGAGCTGAACTTGATTGGCTACTATACAACAAGCCCTTGGAGTGCGTCCAGCTTGTGCTGAGTGGTGAGATTGAGCATTATCTCTCACTTGGCTGTGACCATGGCAAACTGAAAGACTAACCTCTAAATAGGCCAAACAACCCGCTACTTGCAGTCGCTGCAAATGGCGGGTTGTTTGCTTATTTTAAGTTTTTCCTTTGCTCATAGTAGTGCAAAATCAATGTAGTGCAAAATCAATGGCCCAACGGTCAAAGAAATCACAAATATCAGGCAAATCTACTGGTTTCTTATAAATGTCATTCTAAAATTCAATGGATTTTGCTATTTCTAGCACTTGTTTTTTCGACACGAAAGTCGATTTAACCCTATATTTTATGTATCTCTCGATGATTTCAAGTTTGCCATTTTGGGGGCTTGATTATTGAGAAAATTCTAAATTCCAAAAAGGTCTATCATTTTCATCAATCGCATCGTTATTGAGAATAAGCACTGCACCACCACTTAACAGAGGAGGCAGCTGTAAATAGCTTATATTATTTATTGAGAAAATGAAACGCTATTGCAACAGTTGAATACTGTATATTTTATCAAATTGATACGGATCTGATAGCAACACCTTACCGTTTGATATCACAAGAATGCTTTCGCCTTCTTTAAGATACGACAACTGAAGATTTCCTTTCAAGTAGTTTGATACGCCATAAATTATATAATTGTCATCCGTATCATATAATTGATTTTTTGCAGTCGCATAAATACAATTGTTCTTCAGGTCAACTTCTTCAATTATAAGTTCCGATTTTTTTCTTCCGAATGTATTCGATTGAAATAGAATGCAGAGAACCACTGCCACAAATGCTATGCCAACCATAATCTTCCGTTTGCATTTCATTTTATCAACCTCTGTATGAAAGGAACAGCGTATAAAGCGATTGTGTTATTCTCAATGCCCCTGTATAAGAAGTTGGATATGAAGAACCATCAATTGTGCTTCCATCTTTATGGATTCCGATAGCTACATACCCAGCTCCAGAAATATATTCTACAAGAGGACCACCACTAAAGCCACCTGTCAAATCCCAATCGCCCTTGAGATATTTTGAAGTCTGACTTCTAATATACCCAGAAGATTTACACATCCGATATCTCGCATCGGCACCATTTATTTGGCTCGGATAGCCATAAGCATACACCAACTGTGATGATGAATAATTGCTAGACTGCCAATGTAACCCAAGCCATCCCGTTTTCGTTCCTAAATTATTCTTGAGCGTAATAATCGCCCAATCCTCCGAACTTGTTCCAGCAAGATAAGAATCACTAACAATCATCGAACTTGCCGATACATTTTCGCTTCCAAAAGGTTTACTATTATCAGATCGAGCAGGTGCGACATTTACCGACTTAACGTAGGCTTTTTCCTTTATACTGTATAGATTATGTGCTGCTGTTGCAAGTGCATTAGGCCCAATCATAAATCCAGAACCATAATTTGTCCCTCCATTATTGGTCGTTATCTGTAGGCATACCGTACTACAATATGGTGTTGCCGTTGGATTATCAACAACAGTGATATCATTGCTTCCGATAATCGCATACAGATCGGATAGATCAATATCCGAAATCTTTCCATTTGGAAAATAGCCTGCAGTTGTCTCTCCATCCGTGAAGGAATTGGTTTCAACTATAATTTCCTCTATAGATTCTTCTTTTGTATCAAAATCGTATCTATGGTATCTCTCGATATGAGATTTGCTTCCATCACTTTGATTATCTGCAAAAGCAGTCAGCCCAGAGTTAAGCTCCATTGAAGAAAGAGCCACAATCCCACTTGCTTTCAAAAAAATTCTACGAGATATTTTTTCACTAGCTATTTTAATTTTCCTTCTTTACTTTTAGAGTATACACAAGATTTCTTATACATCAGTTGCTCTGCATTGGAAACACCTCCGTAAAATTTTTCATACGTTAGAGCCATCCTTATTTTAGATTTCAACTTTTACTTTCGCAAAAAAATAAATACCACTGATTTTTTATCCAATAGCCGTGCTAAGATTTATCTCTATGGGATTCAACACATGCGTCTGCTGGCACAACCAAGCCCAATTGTTCACTGTAGTAGTAAACAAGTCGTCATAGTTGTTGTCATATGCAAAATCAAATGTGTCATGAACGGTAATCAAGTAATACATTATAGAATTACCAATCATGAAGCCTGTTCCAGAGGTGCTTACCCTATGCAATGCATAGAATAAATCTGCATTATCAGACTTTTGAATTGTAAAAGACCAACTTCCTCCACTAAAATCTTTCAAGCCACTATTAAGTACTTTGTTTTTATAATTATTAAAAACTGTTGTCGTGTTTAACTTGTCAAGCAATGGCGTCGAAGAATCCGTCACACTCTCAGAATAGTCAATATTATATACAGAGAATTCAACCATAAGAGCCGCACATTCATATCCCTTATCCCGTGCAATTTGCGCAGCTGCCAACCATGCAAGCTGTGTATTATTTAACAAATTTCCAGATGCACGTGTTTGATCTTCATCTTTCATCTTATCGATAAACTTATTTAATTCATCTATCGACATTCCCGAAAAATCAACATGATACTTATCATTCATGCTTTGAATAACAGGATTGCTAGCTTTACGGCTGCTTATGTTAGCAGCATAAGACACAGTATTTATCGAAAACAAAAAACACACTGAAAGAATTAATGATACGAACCTCCTTAAATTCTGTACTCTACTATATAAATTGTGTGCTTCTCATCATCCCAGACAACGAGACTAAAATTCACATCTTCAGAATGTAAAAGCAATGTATTCATTTCGGCTTCCGAGCGTAGTTCCTTATGCTGACTATTATCATAAAGAAAAAAATTTCCACTTGCAATTTCAGGAATCACAAAATCTAATCCAAAATATGACGACACATTTTTTAATATAGAAGATATGGTTGGAGAATCATTAATTTTCTCCCATGAATCGAGTTGATGAATAATTTTGGCTGCATCCACATCGTAGTATACCGCTAACATTATCCCATCATTTTGCAATCCGCCATAAGCCTCATATATCAACGATTCAGAGTATGTTGCTTTTCCAATTTTGAATTGTTTCAAATAATCTCGTTTTTCATATTTGCTTTTTCTTCCAAGCATAAAGCCCAAAAGCAAGCACAGTGCGACTATAGCTAGGTATCGGATAACTCGCGTTGGTCTCGCCTTTATAATTACCTCACACCTTTCTAACTTGCTGAAATATATAACAAACTCCACTTATCTACTGGTACTTCCGGTAATGGTTTCGCTCCGTCCATCGGAATAGCTAAAGGTCGCAGAATACTCAAGCCTATAAGATTTTCCGGGCTTAGTGTTAAAGCTACTGCTCACCATGCAGGTTGAGGTCGTGCTGCTGTTTGAGCAGCTACTTACTTTTTGCCATGTTCCAATTGTCCCCTTTTCATAGAGAACGCCTGAAACGCTGATTTTCTTTACTCCAGTTCGAGTCTGGGCATCAACCTGATAGTATGTTTGGTAAATAGATCCGTTGACCGTACTATCGCCTACATACCGTTCAGACTTTTCAGCGGCCATTGCGGTGCAGGCAAAGCTCAAGAGAATCACCGCTGAAACAACAATGGACAACAAACGCTTTTTCGACATAGACATACACCTCCGTTTTTTTGCTCCCATCAAGAGCCTTTGTATAATCAACGCAATTCGCATTCGCTTCGTTTCAATTTTCAGGAGAAAATTTTTCAAATTTTCCATCTTTGTAAGTTCAGACAAAAAGAAAGCCAGACATTTGTGAACTCTCACAAGTGTCCAGCTTTCTTAACGGATACCTTCCGCAATTTTCATAATCTCATCGTATGGAATGTTTCCCATAACGGTATGTGTAATCCCCCGATGTTCCCAACTTAGAGTATAAACATTCTTTCCATGTTCATCCGTACTGGTTCCAAGTACACCATCTGCTTCTCCGACCTTTACGGTTTCGTACACTGTATGCTCATTATCAAACAGGGACTGCTGCCCTGGCTGGATAATTGAGCAACGGACTGTGTAGCTTTCCTCTGTTTCTTTTGACGAGTAAACATGTAAAAAGTTTTCTGCTCGCTCAAATTTCTGCACATCGTCCATTTCAAAGCCGTTCGGCACATAATGGTCGCTGTATCCATCCGGGAGCCACTCCAGCGGTTCGCCATCCACCTGATAAGTCAGCTGCATCTCAATGGGCAGAAATTTTTGAATCATCGTATAGACTGCCCTGCGGAAATCAGCGCTGACCGCAAGAGCACCAACCGTCAGCATTACGAGTGTCAATGCCGCAATTAGTACTCGTTTCAACACTGGGTGGTGCTTTTTCTTCTTTAAGGCCTCTGTCATTCGTTCGTCCCATTGGGACGTATCTGGGTAGATTTCCTCAAACTGCTTTGGCGTTGGAAGCGAATCCAGTTCTCTTTGCGCATCTGCACGAAGTGCCATCATCAAAGCCGCATCAAATGAAATGTCTGTCCGCTCACTCATGGCTGTTCATCTCCTTCCATAATAGTTTTCGTCCTCGAAAGAGCCGTGTTCGTACCACTTCATCCGTTAATCCCAGCGATTTTGCAATCTCACGGTTTGTATATCCCATTGCCAAAAGGCGTAGCGGATCACGGTACATCGGTTTCATTTGGCCAATCAGTTCTGTTAGACGTTCAATGTTATCGGTGCTAACTGCTGCATCATCCGGCACCGGAGCGGCATCTGGTTCGTTTGGGACATCTTCCAGCAATTCTTCTCGTTGTTTGCGAAGCATATCATATGCACGGCTTCTACTACAACTAACGAGATAAGCAGCGAGTTCGTGACAGTTTTCTCGATGAATTTTAGAAAAATTTTTTGCAACGTACAAAAATACCTCTTGTAGCACATCCTCTGCCAGATACGAATCATCCATGATTTTGTAAGCGGTATGGTAAACCAGCCGTTTGTATGTATTGTACACCTCGGTAAAATCTTCTTCAAAGTTTCGATCATCAAGCACACTTAGATATAACGCAAGCAACGCAGTCACCTCTATTCACATTGATTGTGTGTAGTGTACCACGAACCAATAAAAATGTCGAATACAACCAACTTTTGAAAAGGAGCGTGATGCCATTGACCCAACCGAAAACCGATCTCGCCTATCTCCGCAGCGAGAAAGCCAAAGCAGAACAGCAGCTGCGCTACTACCAGCACCGGGAGAAAATTCTGGAACACCAGATACCAGAGCTGACCCGCAAGGCCCGTGTGCATCGGCTGTGTACCCGTGCCGGAATGCTGGAAAGTTTTCTGATTGCGCCGGAAGAACTCACCAACGATCAGGTGATGGAGCTGCTGAAAATCTCGTTCCGCCAGCCTGAAGTCGTGCTGGCACTTGCAAAGATGGTGCATGATGTTCACGAACGCAGCAACGTCCAAAAACCTTTAGAATAAAGGGCGCAATTATACACCGTTCCGGTGAAATTGCGGTCTTGCAGACGGCTCGATGAAATCGAAGCTGGCGTTTGTGCGCCAGCCCGATTCCATCCCAAGGAAAACTGCATTTTCCTTGCGCTGCTTTGCAGCTATCCTTTTGCGGCTCCCGCCTGAGA